>RFZW01000071.1 GCA_009920495.1 Chitinophagia bacterium | reverse complement strand
GGGTGGATCAACACCAGTGACTCCAACACCACCTGTGGTTGTTGCAGAACCCGATATCGCATTTAAGGTAGAAGTGGATAATAAAGAGGTAGATTATACAACCTATACTGCAGCATTAAGTGCATCACAACCTGTAAATGTAAACATAACTACTTCTCCTTTTCCAAAGGATGGCGTGACGATTGATGTAACAGTAAAAAAAGATGTTGACAATACTTCTATATTTAGTGATACTAAAGTTGGAACAGTAGCTGGTACAAATCCAGTGACTATAAATAATTTATTACCAGGTGTACCTTGTACGGCTACGGTTTTAGTGACTTCAAAAACATTAGATCCTGTAAGTAAAACTTACAAGTCATTTTCAAAAACATTTAAAATAGCAAGAAAATAAGTTATTGTTATAACCCCAATTGTAAAATCCCTTGTTAGTTATTTACTAGCAGGGGATTTTTTTGCAATAGCTTCAATCGCATTCACCAATTTATCTAAATCTTGTATTCTAGTATATACATGGGGTGTTATACGAACGCAACTCACGTTGTCCCATACAATACCTACTGTATGTATTTTATAATTTGTATACAGTGCATTGTCTAATTCCCCCGGGGTCATACCATCTATGCTCACACCACATATACCGCAAGAAAATGCATCTTTTAAAGAAGTATTAATTTTTACTTTGGGTATCTCTTTCACTCTTGTTGCCCAATAATTTTTTAAGTAACGAATACGCTCTTCTTTTCTTTTGCTTCCAATCGCAGTATGAAAATTAATGGCTTCGCCAATACCTTGTTCAATGGGAAAGCTTCTGGTACCCAATGTTTCAAACTTACGAATATCGGTTCCTTTGGGATTGTCATTGCAAACGAGTGGCCAAATTTTTTCTATATTTTCTTTTTTAATCCAAAGCATCCCGCTACCAATAGGCGCAGATAAAAATTTATGTAAGGAAGTGCCAAAATAATCACAACCTAATTCTGGAATTGTAAAGTCCATTAATCCAAAACTATGCGCGCCATCTACAATTGTTTCAATACCATGCTTTTTTGCCAATGCACATAATTTTTTTACAGGCATAATTTGTCCCACCCAATTCACCATATGGGTGATGTGAAATATTTTCGTTCTTGGTGTAATTGCATTTTCATATATACGCACCATCTCATCCTCGTTTTCGCTTGGGAATTTAAAATCCAGTTGCTTATAAACGATACCTTCTCTGGATGCTCTTTGTTTCCATGCGTTGATCATGTTTGGATAATCAAACTTACTACCCACTACTTCATCACCTGCCTTTAAGTTTAATCCAAAGATGACGGTATTTAATGCCTCGGTTGCATTACGATTAATGGCAATTTCTTCAGGATCACATCCCGCTAATTGTGCAAGTTTATATCTTAGGGGTTCTCTTCCTTGATCAAGTATGCGCCACATGTAATAGGATGGACCTTCATTGCTCATTTTATTGAATCTTTCTACTGCCTCTTGCACAATCCTAGGGCTTGGACTTACGCCCCCATTATTTAAATTAATCATTGAGGGACTTACGGTATAACCTTGTTGAATGACACTCCAATAATCCTCGTCCATGGCTAACTCCTTTGGACTGAGCAATTTTTTTTGCAAATTGATATGTTCAAATTCAGCAGCATGCGCTTGGTTAAATAAACTATTTGCTGAAAATGCACCTGCCATTAAGCCTAGGTGTTGGATGAAGTTGCGTCTATTAGCCATATACTTGATTTGTATAGGGAAGTTAAAAAATAATTCGCGTTTTAGTGCATACAATAATTACTTGTCATCTAAAGTATGCTATTCCCAAAAATCCATTACTAAAATTTAGGCAAGCTATATCCATTTTGATACGCTTTCGTAAAATATTCTTTATTGATGGCAGCATCCGTAAACAAATTCTTACGCTCATCCCAGTTTACTTTTTTACCTGAACGATAAGCGATATTACCCATTTGTGCAATGGTAGCAATATGTGCGCCATCTTCAATGGAGCAATGTAAACTTTGTGGTGTATTATTTCTGATGGCGTTGGTAAAATTTAACCAATGTAATTCTACGCCCTTATCCTCGCTTTTATGCCTTGCGATAGCCACTTTATTTTTTGCTTGTCTTTCTTCAATCACTTCCCAACCACCGCGATCTAATATCAATGTTCCATTATTACCAATAAAAGCAATTCCGTGATCGCGACCATAAGAGCCATTGTCAATGCCCATCGCTGAATCCCATACCAAATTGAACTTATCAAATTCATATAAAGTAGTTAAAGTATCCGGTGTTTCTTCCGCTAATTCAGGATAAGCAAATTTGCCCCCTAAAGCACTGACACTTTTTGGATTACCTGCTTTCATACCTTGAATGGCATAATCTAATAGATGTACGCCCCAATCGGTCATCAAGCCACCTGCGTAATCCCAAAACCATCTAAAATGAAAATGGAATCGACTTGCATTAAATTCACGCGTGGGTGCTGGACCCAACCAAGTTTTGTAATCAATCCCTGCAGGCACCGCGCTATTCGCTACCACTGGTTGCGGACGCATCCAACCCTGATAACACCAAACTTTGGTGGTACGTATATTACCCAGTTGTCCAGAATGAACCACATCCAATGCATCCTTAAAATGTTTTTGACTGCGTTGCCATTGTCCTACTTGTACAATACGATTGTACCTGTTTTTTGCAGCCACCATTGCATTACACTCGCCGATAGAGTTACCTGCTGGCTTTTCAACATACACATGTTTCCCAGCGGAACAAGCATTGATCATTTGTAAGGCATGCCAATGATCGGGTGTACCTACAATTACAATATCAATATCTTTTCGGTCTAAAATTTTTCTGTAATCACTATAGGTATCAATTTTTTGAACCCCTGGTTGTTTGATTAAAAGTTCTGCTTTTCTTTTATTTAAAACATTTTCATCTACATCACATAAAGCATTTTCGTTTATTTAAAACATTTTCATCTACATCACATAAAGCCACCACTTCAAGGTTCGGGACAGAGAGTGCAGCCATGGTATTGGACCATCCCATACCATTTACACCAATAGTAGCAACACGTAAAGTATCGGTGTTGAAAATTTTACTATTGGCAAAAATATTTGAAGTCATTAAAGCTCCTGAAGCTAAGGCAGTGTTTCTTATAAAGATTCTTCGGCTGTTCATGTGAGAATAGTTTTAGTTTTAAAATAAGTACTATGTTAAATATAATTATTTTTTGGTTCAATAATTATATTTACCCCCCTTTTTAATTCCTATAATTAAACGAAATAATCTTAAAATTCTACCACTTTAGGTGCATCGATAAATTGATCACCCGGCCATCCAACGGCGCCCAAATTTCTGGGAAGCTCGGATTGTTGAATGGGGGTATGACTAATGAGCCATTTTTATTTTGGCGTTTGTCAAACAGATTTTCACAATTCAATACAAAACTTGCCTTTCCAATATCATATCGCATCATTACAGCCATAAATAAGTAGGGGTCAGTGCTGCTTCCATTATCTAAATATTGTTTCCCAGTGTAAGCAGATTCGATACCAAACCTAAAATCCTCATCAAATTCATAGGCAAATACCGTAGCAAATTTATGTTTGGCGATTAAAGGCAGGTGTGGATTTGCAGCATTATAATTTCTATTTGCATCCGTATAAACATAACCAAGATAAATTTCAAAAGGAGCTTTGATTGCTTGAACATAGCTTTCTGTTCCTTTTGAGCTAATTGATTTAGCCGCATTGGCATATCGATACACTGGATATCCATTGGTAATATATTGGAGTTGGGTGGTGACCATCGGATTATTTATTTCATTATAAAATAAAGTCTGGTTTAAAGTAAGTTCCCAATCATTTAAATGTGTTTTATAATTCACATCATAATTGAATCCAATTGATTTCTCAGATTTAATTCCGGGTAAAAAACCTTGTAAATAATGGTAATCTCTTTCGTCCATTTCAGAACTAAATAAACTAGGGGTTTTATAGCCAGCACCGCCACCCAAGCGCATGGTTACCTTATTGTTTACTTTATACATGAATGATATTCTTGGCAATAAAAAATTACCATAGGTATTATTATGATCAATTCTTAGACCAGATTGTAGTATGAATTGATCATTTAATTTCCAGTCATCTTGAATAAATGCACCTACAGTTGTAAAAGCATCATTGGGCAATAAACTACTATCTGGTAATTGTTTGGTAAAATTTTCGCCATTAAAATTTACTCCCAACACTAAATTATGTGCAGTAAACTTTTTAGCATAAGCCATCTCTGAATACCAGCTAGCTTGTTTACCAATCATGCCAAACACATTCGTTGTGATAGCGCGATCCATTAAGCTATAATTAGCTTTGGCTGTGAGGCTGCCACCATCCTTTAACTTTTTTTCCCAAACACCATCAAATGTGTTTCGTAAATTTTTATTCTGAATAAAAAATTGATGGGTATTTGAAGTAGCACCATTGATTACACTCATGTCACCGCCATTTCTGTCTTCGTAATTTAAAGTGTAACCGAGTGTGACAGTGTTATTATTTTTTCCGTAGATAAAAAAACGAGGGTGTATGAAAACACTTTTAACAGCAGGCACATCTGAAAAACCATCTTTATCAACGTCGACATTTTTTTGCTGTGTAGTACCTGCATAAATTGAATATCCTGTTTTTTCATTTCTGCCAGAAAAAAAAGTATTTAAATTCGTTTCTTTTAAACTAGAATAATTAAGGGTTAAACTTTTTTCAGGCTTGCCTAGTTTTGGTTTTTTTGAAATCAAGTTCAACATTCCTGCAATTGCACCGCCACCATATAAAGTGGAGCTGGCACCTTTGACTAATTCAATTTGTTGTAAATCCAAAGGTGGTATTTGTAAGATGCTAAAACTACCTGCATAGCCACCAAAAAGAGGCATACCATCACGTAATATTTGTGTGTATTTTCCTTGTAACCCCTGAATGCGCATGTCAGCATTACCAGTGGCAGCATTGGTTTGCTGAATTTGGATACCAGCAATATCTCCCAACAAGCTCGCGATATTACCAGGCTTAATTCCATTTTCTTCCTTTACCTCTTCCGAGCCAAGTACTTCAACTTTGGTGGGCATATCTTCAATTCTTGAATTGGTTCTGGAGGAGGATACAATGATCACCTCTTCTAATTCTTCTTTCGCTTCCGTTAATCCAATCAATAAAGGGGTATTATTTTTTCCTGTAAATTGAAAGGTTGTATCGACAATTTCAAACCCTGTATGTGTAATGATTAAATGAACTTTGCCCGGAGTTATATTTTGAATAACAAAATAGCCCTTATCGTTACTAATGCCGCCTTTATTGGTACCCGTTAACTTAATGGAAACACCACTTAAGGGTGTGCCATCTGATTTATTAGTAATTGTACCATTAATATCTTGCGCATTTAAATTCGCTACAAAAAAAAGTAATAAAAAAGTAAAAACGGTATTATAAATCTTCTTCAATATTTGCTTAATTTTTAGATCATTTTTTAATTATCCTATATCAATAAAAATAATCCAAAAATCCCAATGATGTAAACAATTAACACGATAAATGAGTCAATACCCATTCTCGCAATTTGTTTTTTTGAATGTATCACCATCCCTGCCATGTAAATACCAGTTAAAATAATGCCAAGCATCGTTAAATAAATATCGGAAGGTTTTAAGTTAGGTAAAATGGCATCACCTCCAATTATCGAAGCCATTAAAAATAGTACCGGTAAAAATGCATTACCCCCAAAAATATCACTGACAGCCATATTGTAATCACGAATTTTAGCGGAGGCAATACCAGTAGAAATTTCAGGTAAGGCTGTACAGAGTGCTAATATAGTTCCACCAAACACCACGCCACTAATACCCCATCGATTTGCTAAAGTTTCACCGGTTATTTCCAAAGCCCAGCCTGCAAACAGGGTGATTACAGCACCAATGCCTAAAACCAAATAGGCACTATTTATAGATCCTTTAAATGTAGATTTTGGCATTCTTAAATGATGTACTAATTCCTCCGGTTTTACTTTTTCCTTAGGATCCATCATTTTAGAAATTAAAAATATAGTTCCTATCCATATTCCAACAATGATCCATTCAAATGGGGTTGTTCTGAAGTAGATGAATGAAGATGAGAATTGTGCGCCAACAATTACAATACTTAATATAAAAATTAAAGCAACGCCCTCAAGTATTAAAACTTTTGAATGACCTTTTTGTGTTAAAGGCGCTGACCTTCCTACGCCAAAAATATCTATTAAAACTAATACTACGGTTTGTATCGCAATGCCCCCTAAAATATTACTAATCGCAATATCATAATCTCTATGATATGCAGCAACACTAGTAATAGCTATTTCGGGGAGGTTGGTAATGATGGCTAAAAAAACCATACCGCCAAAAGCCTGTCCTAAACCAAAATGAGTGGTAATCGCATCTATAGCTTTGGTAAGCTTTATACCGCATATCCAAATAGCAATTGCCGATATTACAAAAAGTAGAACAAGGTAATTACTTGTTATGTTTGATAAATTCATTTATGGTAATTTCTTACATAAAGTTAAACCAGAAATGCTAAAGGGAATACATATTTATAGGAAGCCTTTAATGGCCATATATCTAAAAATTATAGGCAAATAAAATAATTTATATAAAGTCTACTATTTTAGTAGACTTTATATAAATTTCCCCTATCTTTGTAGGGTCATGTGGCCGAGGGGTGAGGCAAGGGTCAGCAAAACCCTTAACGATGGTTCGATCCCATCTATGACAACTTGATTTCGGTTTTAGCAAGCAATCGTTAAGCACGGGCGGTGTTTCTACACTGCCCTTTTTTATTTTTTTGAAATTTTATATTTATACCTAAATATAAATGCTGCTAATAATAATAAGGCGCAGGCTTCAACTAGTAATTTTTCAGGATCAATAAAGTCAATCGGTCGATCTTTTAACAATGGATCCATAACTAATCCGTGAACAATAAATAATAGCCCAGTAACATAGGAGATGACATGAATATTATGCCAAGTAGTTGTGCCTAATTTGTTTTTGATTACTTTCTGTGTGGTAATAACTACGATGAGTATTGCGATAAAAGAGATGACCCCTAATAAAACAAATAGGGGTTGGTGCGGCGCAGTTAAAGGTTTCAATAAATGCGTAAAATTAAACTTTGAACTAGGGTCTAATGGTATAATGATGAAGTGTAAAAACACTATAAGTAATGCCACGTAGGCGGTATTGTTATGGAAATCAATAATTTTTAATGCTTTTATTTTATCAGGAAGTTTTTGCCAATAAGCATTTTTTTTATATGCCGTACTTAAAAGGATACCCATGACTATATTGAGTGTTAAAACTACCATCGCGATTAATCCAAGTACGCCTGAAATTTCAATTGTTTCCATAATTTTAATAAAATAATTAATGAATATTCATATAAAGATACCATTTCAATTGATTTGTTTGTATTCGCAGCATGAATGATTCAATATTTATAATATTTCGTTAAACCTTACCCAACAATCCAAAATTCTTAAGTAAATTGCTGCATATGCGTATAATTCGATGGGGCATGATTGGTTGTGGAAGCGTCACTGAAGTTAAAAGCGGTCCAGCATTTAACAAAGTGCCTAATTCTAAATTAATGGCGGTCATGAGACGTGATGCCGATAAAGTAAAAGATTATGCACAACGACATCATGTTCCTTATTATTTTACCGATGTTGACGATTTAATTAATCACCCCGAAGTGGATGCGATATATATTGCAACACCCCCTAAATTTCATGCAGCTTATGCTGAAAAAGCAATGAAGCTAGGTAAGCCGGTGTATGTTGAAAAACCGATGGCATTGAATGTAGCAGAATGTGAAACAATGCAACAAGTTTCTAATAACACTGGTGTGAAATTAGTCGTGGCACATTATCGTCGCGCGCTTCCCTTATTTTTAAAAGTAAAAAGTTTATTGGCTGAAAATTATATTGGCGTTGTAAAACAAGTAAACATTCAAATGCTTAAGCAGCCAAGTCCCAATTGCGGTTCAACGGATAATTGGCGCGTATTTCCTGAACTTGCAGGCGGCGGCTTATTTTATGATTTGGCACCACATCAATTGGATTTGGTATTTTTTTATTTTGGAGATGCAATTCGCTATCAAGGCAAATCCGAAAATAAAGCGGGGCTGTATCCAGCTGAGGATAGTGTCAAAGGATCCATGCAACTCAATAATAATATTGTGTTTAATGGCGAATGGGATTTTACAGTGCCGGCTGAATTAGAGAAAGATGTTTTTGAAATTATAGGGGAAGATGGTAAAATTTCGTTTCCCGTATTTGGTAATGATATAACCATTGAAAAAAATGGGAAGGAATCAGTAATACATTTTGATCCCCCGATGCATAACCAACAAAATTTAATAGAGCAGGTGGTTGCCTATTTTTTAGGTAATGGCGTAAATCCTTGTTCTGCAATAGATGCGCTACAATCGATGAGAGTGATGGAAGCCTTTGTGTATGGCGCTAATAAATAGTTTATATTTATAATATTAAAATTACATTTGGGCATTATTTATAAAATTTCGAATCATGGTTAGATATTGTTTTGCAGTTGATTTAAAGGACGACCCTATTGCTATTGCTGCTTATGAGGAATACCATAAGTCCGTGTGGCCTGAAATTATTAAATCTATCAAAGATGCTGATATCCATGTGATGGATATTTATAGAGTATCCAATCGTTTATTTATGATTATGGAAGCAGGAGATGATTTTAGTTTTGAGAAAAAAGCGGCCATGGATGCTTCCAATGATATTGTGGTTCAATGGGAAAAATTATTGTGGGATTATCAACAAGCCTTACCCAATGCAAATCCTGGAGAAAAGTGGGTTTTGATGAATAAAATATTTTCATTGTAATTATTTATCCAATCAAGGAACTTTTTTATGAAAACATTAATTAATTGGCTTTTATTTATAGGTGTAGCTACCGTTAATGCATTGGCAAATATTTTGCCTATTAATGGATATAATACAGGTCAAATTTCTGCCTTTTATCCAAACTATTTTGTGCCTGCCGGTTTTACATTTGCAATTTGGGGACTGATTTATTTATTTTTATTATGCTATTCAATAACGCATACTTATTTTTCTTTTAAACAAAAAGAGTTCCCAGTCATTAAAAAACAGCTAGATCAAATTACGCCATGGTATTGGGCTACCTCTGTTTTAAATATATCTTGGATTCTTGCTTGGCATTATTTACAAATATTTACAAGTGTCGTTGTCATGATTGCCTTTTTGATGGCATTAATTCAAATATTT
>RFZW01000008.1 GCA_009920495.1 Chitinophagia bacterium | reverse complement strand
ACCTATTGACGATATTAATAGTCAATGTAAGGTGGTTGAAGTTAGTTTTAACCAAGGTAGTCGTAAAGAATTCTTTAGAAATTTAAGCAACCAAATTTTTGAAAAGGGCGATTATGTCACTGTCGAAGGCGTAAATGGCTTTGACTTAGGTGAAGTTAGTTTGACAGGCGAACTGGTTAGGTTGCAACTTAAAAAAAGAGGCATCGAGGAATCCAGCGTTGAAATCAAAAAAATTCTTAGACCAAGTAACGAACGAGATATTGAAGCTTTTAAAATTAGTAAAAGTAGGGAGGCAGATATACTTGCAAAAAGTCGTGCGCATGCAAGGTACTTTAGATTGCAAATGAAATTGAGTGAGGTAGAAATTCAGGCAGATGGCAAAAAAGGAACTTTCTTTTATACCGCTGATGACCGTATTGATTTTAGAGAACTAATTAGAATATTCGCTACTGAGTTTAAAGTAAAAGTGGAGATGCGTCAAATAGGCATCCGACAAGAAGCTGCAAAAGTAGGAGGCATTGGAAGTTGTGGTCGTGAACTTTGTTGTAGTACTTGGTTACATGACTTTAAAAGCGTCAACACCACTGCCGCGCGTTATCAAAACTTATCTATTAATCAAACGAAGTTGAGTGGCCAATGTGGTCGACTTAAATGTTGTTTGAATTTTGAATTAGATACTTATCTAGATGCATTACAAGCATTCCCTGATTATGCGGATAATTTGCAAACAGTCATGGGGCAAGCGTTTTTAATTAAAAAAGATATTTTCAAAAACTTAATGTGGTATACTTTGCCTAATAACACAAAGCATTACCCTTTAACGATTGAACGCGTGAAGGAAATAAAAAAATTAAACCAACAAGGTGTTGCTGTTGAAGAATTGCAAGCGGTGGAGGTAACCAGTGGTAAACCTAAAGAGGTAGAACCTGACTTCGTAGATGTAGTTGGTCAAATTAGTTTAAAGAGTTTAGAGAAAAATGATCGTCGTCGACGCGATCAACAAAGATTCAATAACAACGATCGTCGTCCGAATAACGACAGACCGAATAACGACAGACCATTTAATGATCGTCCAGGACCTAATCGTCCAGGAGGGCAAGCAGGGAATTCAGCAGGTGGAAGACCGATGAATAATAATCGTCCACCGATGAATCGTCCAAACAATGGACCCAATAACGGACCAGGCAACGGACCAAGACCAAATAATAATCGTCCGCCAATGAATCGTCCGAACAACGGACCGAATAATGGACCAAGCAACGGACCAAGCACTCCGCCTTCCGCAAATTAAAATTTGCCTTGTCTTTTAACTTAACCTATTTGACTTAACTGCATTTAGCTAAGCAACTATTGGTATAGTTTCTCCAATTCATCCCTTGTAAAATCCATTAAAGTTTTTACATAGTTGGATGAAAAATCAAAGGAGATGCCCGCAGTCTGATAAAGTTCAGGTAGTGTTTTTGTACCTCCTAAACTTAAAGCGTTCATATAATTTTCCAACGCAAGTGTGGGATTTTTTTGATACTGCATCCACATCCCAATGGCCCCTAATTGTGCGATACCATATTCAATGTAATAGAAGGGTACTTCAAATAAATGCAATTGTCTTTGCCAAGCAATTTCACGGTACCTATCTAATCCACTATAGTCAATACTATTGGTAGAAAATTCTTTTGCAATGGTTGTCCATGCTTTTGTACGCTCCTCAATAGAATGATTCGGATTTTCATACACCCAATGTTGAAATTTATCAATGATGGCAATCCAAGGAAAAATAGTAATGGTACGTTCCAATTGGTGCTCTTGTGCGCGATTTAAATCATGCACATTATCAAAAAATGCCTGCCAATGATTCATCGTAAATAATTCCATAGACATACTTGCTACTTCTGCAATTTCCATGGGATATTCTTTAAATGCAGATAAGGGCAAGGGGTGTGCTAAAAATGAATGTATCGCATGTCCCACTTCATGTACCATGGTGGTAACATCACTCATTTGACCAGCCGCATTCATAAAAATAAAAGGCGCACCCGATTCTGCCAATGGACAATTATATCCTCCAGGTGCTTTTCCTTGTCTACTTTCTAAATCAAAATGTTTTAAGGAATCCATTTTTTTCAAACAGTCTGCAAAAAATGGATTGATTTGTTCGAAACAGCTAACTGATTTATCAAATAAGTCTTTCCCATCTGTAAATGGTCGCAAAGGCTTTGTGCCAATAGGTTCCGCTTCCGTATCCCAAGGCTTTAAAGTTGCTAATCCTAATTTATTTTTTTTGCGTTCGTAAATTTTATCAATGATTGGAAGCACATGTGTTTTGATGGCATCATGAAATTTAAAACAATCTTCCTTGGTGTAATCAAACCTGCCTAATTCTGCAAATTTGTAATCACGATAATTTTCAAATCCTGCATTCAAGGCAACCTGATGTCTTTTTTGAATGAGTGAAGTAAACAAATCATGCATTTCTTGTTGGTCTTGTAAACGACGCTCTTGAATTTTTAAATACACTTCTTCTCTTTTTACACGATCCTCACTTTCTAAAAATTGGGCTGCTTGTTGTAAAGTATATTCTTTATCATCCACCGTAATGGTCATTCTTCCCGCAATGGTGCCATATTGTTGTTGTAAAACGCTTAACTCCGCTTGTAATGTTATATTTTCTTCTCTAAATAATTCAATGCTTTTTTTAACGGATCTTAAATAAGTAAAATAGGCCTTTTCATCCAACTCGCTTGTAAATGGGCATTGGATTAATTTTTTATTTAAAGCATCCGCATAAGGTTGAATTTTAGGTTGAATTTCCATACAGAAAAAAGTAAAGGCCGCTTCCAAACTTTTATCTGTGGTATCACAAGTCATTTTAATCTGTCTCCAACAGGCATCTTCACTTACAAAAGCTTCAAGTTCACTTAAGTCCTGCATCCATGATTCTAAGGTCAATTTATTGGTAATTTCCCTATCCAATAAGGCCTTAAAATAGGGCTCCAGGCTTTCCCATTGGGTAAGTTCAAAATTCGCAGGTAAAAATTGATGGGGTCGCTTTTGAATGTCCGCAGTTCTGTGCATTAGATGAAATTTTAAGTGGCAAATTTACTACTTTTACACACTTTAAAACATTAAAACTTGTCTGATACCATTCATTTACTTCCGGACCACATTGCCAATCAAATTGCTGCAGGCGAGGTGATTCAAAGGCCAGCTAGTGCCGTAAAGGAATTAATGGAGAATGCGGTAGATGCTGGTGCTACTCAGATAAAATTAATTGTCAATGATGCAGGGAAGGCCTTAATTCAAGTCATTGATAATGGAAAAGGCATGAGCGTTGCGGATGCCCAAAATGCATTTGCCCGACATGCCACCAGTAAAATAAGTACGATTGAGGATTTATTTCAAATAAGAACCATGGGATTTCGCGGGGAAGCCCTCGCCTCCATATTTATTTTTCAATGTGCCTGCACGTCGCAATTTTTTAAAGAGCAATGGAGCAGAATTAAAACATATCATTGAAGAGTTTACAAGAGTCGCGCTTTCCTTTCCTGAAATATTTTTTAGTTTAACAAGTAACGGACAGGATGTGTATCATTGGGAGGGCGGCAGCTTTAAACAAAGAGCCATTCAAGTACTGGGAAATAATTATCAAACAAAACTAGTAACTGTAGGGGAACAAACGGATTACTTAACCGTATCTGGATTTGTTGGCAAACCCGAAACTGCGCGTAAAACAAGAAGCGACCAATACTTTTTTGTGAATCGTCGTTTTATTAAAAGCGCCTATTTACATCATGCAGTAGCCAATGCATTTGAAGGATTACTTCCCAAGGACAGTTACCCCAGCTATATATTATACATTGATGTGGACCCTTCACAAATTGACATTAATGTACACCCTACCAAACAAGAAATTAAATTCGAGGACGATAAAATAATATACGCTTTTGTTCAAGCCGCAGTCAAACATGCATTGTGGAAAAGTTTTTTTACAAATATTCCGAGTACGTCAAATGAGACCAGTGAAATTTCAGATACCGCTCCTTCAACTGAGTCATATATTGTTAAACCTTCCTCCATGGGCTTGTACAAAGAAACCGAAAGTTTAAGCGTACTGGAAGATGCACTATTGTTACAATTACACAATACCTATATTATCGCCCCTACGCAAAGTGGCTGCATCATATTACATCAGCAATTGGCACATGAACGTGTTTTATATGAAAAATACCAAAAAGCAAGTTCACATCCCCATGCAACTCAAAAAAGTTTATTCCCAGTGGTGTTGGAATTGAGCCCAAGTGATGCCATATTATTAGATGAAATGCTGGAAGACTTATCCATTATTGGATATGAAATAGAATCTTTTGGAAGCAATAGTTTTATTATTCAAGGCATACCTGCTGATGTTTTATCAGGCAACGAAAAAAATGCCATTGAATTATTATTAGAACAGTTTAAACATTTTACTGGTGAAGTAAAATATAGTAAAAGAGAAAAATTAATTCGTTGCATGTCTAGACAAATGGCCATCAAAGCTGGACAAAGTTTATCACAAAAGGAGATGCATACCATTATCCAATCACTAAGTGAGTGTGATATACCCAACGTAACCGCATCTGGTGCACCTACCTACATTGAATTTAAGGAATCCTACTTGGATGGATTGTTTTCTAGATAAGTAGCTTTAATTTTTTTTCGCTACCGATATCAAGTAAGCCTCTACTGCTTTTCTTACACCCGCACTGGTTGGACTCATATGGTTAGACACCAAAATTGAAAAATATAATTTTTGGTTTTTATGCGTGTATATAAACCCACTTAAAGCAATTTGACCGCCTAAGCTGCCGGTTTTAGCATGTATCTCCCCTGGAAAGTTTTTATAATACGCAGATAATGTTCCTTCTCCACCAGTTTCAAATATTTGTGTAACCCGCATTTGTCCAAATTCATCTTGCATCTTTTTTAATATGGCAACATAATTTTCAGGTGTATTTAAATTATACCTACTTAAGCCACTGCCATCTACCCAACGCATTTTTTGTGGCAGTTGGGAGAATTCGGTTTTAAGCAGGGTATCAATAAAAGCTGCATCATCCATCTTACCCAACAACTGCTGAGATCCCATTAATAAAACTTGTTCTGCGAAAAAATTATCACTACGACGCATCATAATTTTTAACAGTGAATCTGTTGGAACTGTTTTAACAATCTGTTCTTGCATTTTCGAAATATCATCCCCTATATTTAGTTTTACCTTTAAAGTATCTTGAAGCAAATACAATGGCAAATTGGGTTCGAAATAGGAATCAAATGGCACCTGAAAATAAGCAGCCGTATTTTTTTGACCATTGGTATAAAACTGATTACCCACTAATTTTCGCGTCCAATTTTTCTGGTACACCGTGTTTATATCAGTAATGTCCTTAAAAAATACAAAGGGCTTAATTAATAATTTTCCATTGCCTTGATAAAAATGTACCACATTGCCATAAATAGGCATTCTGCTTCGTTCTGGCTGATAGTCCTCACCATAATCATTCCAAGCCCAGCCATTGCCCAGATGTCCAAATTGGTCATTGGCTTTTGTAGGTTGAATCACTACTTGCTTGTGGGTGTTTTTAATTAGTTCAATCACCGGCTGGTAGCTAAAATCGGGATGTAAAAAACTAGGATCACCCAATGGGGTTAAAAAAAGCGTATCTGCATTTTCAGCCATACTAAATCCAGGCAAGGAATCACCCAAATATTTCAAACCTACATAGGTAGCTAATATCTTGGTGTTGCTAGCAGGTGTAAAGTAATGATCACTTTGGTATTGATCAATCCAAGCTTGCTTGGTATCATTGTATACTGCAATACCGACATGAGCGCCCTTAAGCGCGGTGGTTTGCAATAATGTTTTTTGCGCTTTTTGTATACTACAAGCACTTAATAAAACAATAAATACAATTGATAATAAATATAATGGAGCGACTACTCCCTTTCTAAGGCCCTTAACCATCTTTCTGGAATTTCGTTATTGGAAGCTACTAAATAATCTTTGTAACTACAAGGCGCCCATTCATTATTGTGCATTTGCATCCACCATCTGCCCGTACTCTTGCTTTGTAAAAAATTGGTTTCGATATCCGAGAATGCAATATGAAATTCTTTAAACCTATCTGATTCCGTTAATGGCGCTTCTTTTTTACCTTTTTGTACCCCATCCATAATGTACCAAAACATTTGGGCAATTTGAATGGCTGTCATATTATTTACATCTAGTTCAGCTTGATAACCAAACAATCCAATAGTACTTGTTTTCCAACTCATCCCAGCATACTGCATTAAAGTACAGGACTCTTCACCATTAAAACCGTTCGGAGTAACTAAGTTTGCAGGCGCTTGTGCATTTTGAATTGCACTAATATCAAAACTTAACATGTGACTGTCCCTAATGACAGGTTCCATTTCCTCAATACCTTCCCGAACTTTTCCTAATCTAAAGCAATCAAATCTTAGTTTATCAATCGTTTCCAACATATGCGGATGCATGAAATAACTTTGAAAACCTATATGACTATAATGATTCAAATGATTAGGCAAACCAGTAAATAATTCTTCTAAAAAATGATCCCTAGGTAAGCGCGCCTCTAAGTCCAAATCAATTTTAGCATCCACCACAACCGCATTTACTAAAGTGGGTATGGAAGTATAGGCATGATATTGTGCAAGGGTTAAATCATGCGCCCCGCCAATAATTACGACTTTTTTATTCTGCAATAGCAATTCAGATATCACCGTCCGAAGAGCCGCATAGCTATCTTGTATACTTTGTCCAATTTTCACATTTCCAATATCCACTACGTTGACCTGTGCATGCCAGTAATACAAATCATACAAGGCGGTCCGAATCGCATTTGCGGCAGTATGACCATGTAAAGCATGACCCGCACCCCTGCATTCACCAGCCCCAATTATGACAATATCTGCATCTACTATATCAGGTAGGTTCCCCTCGTTTACATTAATATGCTTTCCTAGCTGCGTATCGCGATACCCCTCATCATTGGATATATGAGCAATATTAATAGGTTCTAAAAAATCTTTAATGGACGACAATGACATGCTAGTAGTTTAACTACAAGTATTAACGAAAAAAAGGGCCACAGATTGCATCCCAACAGATTAATCTTGAAATTTATAGCCTATCCCCCGGATGGAGATAAAATGCAAAGGTGATTTGCTGTCTAATTCGAAATACTTTCTAAAATTTAGAATAAAATTGTCAATAGTACGGGTATTCGGAAATACATTATACCCCCACACACTTTGTAATATCCGCTCCCTTGTAATGATGGTATTTTTATTCTCAATCAATAACTTTAAAAGCATTGCTTCCTTTTTGGTTAAATGTATCTTTTCGCCATTATACAATGTGGCTTCAAGTAAGGTAAAGTGTACGGTATTACCCGAAAAAGAATATTGCTCAAAATTATTTTGGACTGCGCTATTGACGCCTGATTTTTGGATCAATTTAGATACCCGCAATAAAAGTTCTTCCAAATTAAAAGGTTTGGTCATGTAGTCATCCGCGCCAATCTTTAATCCTTGCACCCTATTTGCACTTGTATTTTTTGCACTTAAAATTAAAATAGGGGTGTTATTGTTATGAATACGAACAGTTTCAATAATTGAATACCCGTCAATACCTGGTAACATAATATCTAAAATAATCAAATCAAAGCTGGCACCTTGGATTTGCTGTAACGCCTTAGGGCCATCATAAGCAGAGCTTACCACGTATCCTTCCAATGTTAAATTTAACTTTAGCGCCTCATGTAAATGCAGCTCATCTTCCACCAGTAAAATGCTATGCTTTAGGGTACTCATTATATTGGAAAATTTATTTTGAAAATACTGCCGTTGGGTGTATTCGCATCTACGGAAATACTTGCATGATGAAATTCACTAATTTTTTTACATAAATACAACCCCAAACCAGTCCCCTTTGTTGTTCGGGTTGTTTCATCTCCTATGCGGTAAAATTTTTCAAATATTTTATCACGTTCTTCCATAGGAATGCCTACCCCTTCATCTTTAATTACTAATTGAATTTGATTTTCATGAGCAGTAAGCAACACCGAAATTGGACTCGCAATGGTTGAATATTTATGTGCATTATCCAATAAATTATTAACCAATAATTGTATCAGTAATGGTTCTGCTTGTATAAAAACAGATGGGGTAATTGTTGTAATTAATTTTCTTTGATCAAATCGCTCTTGAAAGGAATGGAGTAACTTTTGTATAATATCAGACAAATCAATAAGTTGCATATTAGATTCATATTTACCCATATCTAACTGCGAGGCTAATAATATATTATTACAAAGGGCATCTAATCGGTGTGTTTCCTTTAAAGTATTTTCAATCAGCATTTTTTTCTGGGCCGGCTCCAATTCTCTTTTAAGTAAAGTTTCAATATTCAACTGCGTAATGGCAATAGGCGTTTTTAATTCATGCGTTACCGCCATCATAAAATTTTGTTGTTGATTAGAATACCTTAATTGTTTTAACAACGACCTGTAAACATAAATTGCCCCGAGTAAAAATAAAAAAAGAAAAGTAATGCCCTCTCCCAAATATTGTTTTGTTTTTCTTGCTTCAAATGCTTCAATCGCTTTTACTTTTTGATATAAAGCAGGATCGTCTAATCGAATAGATTGGAATTTAACTGTTGCTATTTCACTATTTTGTTTTTCCAGAGAAACATACCACCAAACAAACGCGGCAATCATGTAGGTAAGAAAAACCCAATAAATAAAATTGACAAACTTTAATTTGCTGATATTAAACCATCTCATTTTCATAAATGCACTTTTTCAACACGCAAGCCAGTAGCCAGTATGCCTAACAGCGGATCTTCTCTCATGGTATGTTCCATACTAAATTGATATATACCCAACTTTAATTTAGTGGGAGTTGCATTGATTGGAATACGTTGGTCAAAAATATCATCCATACCTACGCCTAACCAGCCTTTTTGATCATCGGCTAATTGCAAATTAAGGGTCTGCTTTACTGCTGTATCTGAAGGGGACTTTGTGTTTAACTGCAACCAAATATTTTTAAAATGATAGGCATTATGATGCCTGATTACAAAATAAATTTTATATAAGGAGCTTGTATCAGTAATATTAAATTGGTAATTATTTACCTGCTTGCTGGACCATTCATGTGTAGGATAAATAGTCGTTTGTTCATATAACTGAATAGGCTCACAACTTGCTATAAATAAAACAAGTAAAATGTAAATATAGGATTTAACAAATGTCATCTTACAACACATTTAATATTTGCTCTTTTGCTTTTTCAAGTTCATCCTTCATATTGATCACCGCCTTTTGAATATCCACATCATTGGCTTTTGAACCTGTGGTATTTATTTCCCTTCCTATTTCTTGTAATATAAAAGACAATTTTTTGCCCTTGCATGGGTCCCCATCATTGAGCATTGTTTTAAAATAATCACAATGATTTTTTAAACGAACGCGTTCTTCTGAAATATCTATTTTTTCAATATAATAAATCAACTCTTGCTCTAATCTGTTTTGATCATATTTATCGGCTCCCACATGCTGCTCTAACAACTTAAGCATTCCGTCCTTAATTTTTTCGCGACGGTTCGGTTCATGAATTTCAACGACCGCTTGCTGCGCTTCAATAGCAATGATTTTTTCAAGCAAATCCTTTTCAATGGATTTCCCTTCCTCTGCTCTATGTTTAATTAAATGTTGAATTGCTTGATGTAATAAATCAAATATGAATTTCCACTCTTCCTCAGTCAATACCTCATTTGAAGAAGAAACTACATCTGGCATTTTTAAAATGGTACTTAAAATATTTTCAGTGCCAACCCCTAATTCATTCGCCAATTCCATGATGGGCTGATAATATGATTTGGCTAATTCTTTATTGACACTTACTGGTTTATTAATGCCATTTGACTTTAAAGTGATTGAACACTCTACACTACCCCTAAATAAAGCCTCATTCAATTTATTTCTGATTTCAACTTCGTAAGGTTTTAATAAAGAGGGGCAATTCAAACGAACATCAAATTGTTTCCCATTTAAGGACTTAACTTCAATTAAGCATGTCTTGTCCTTTAATATCGCCTCCGCCCTTCCGTACCCTGTCATTGAATATAACATAATAAAGCCTCGTTTAATTAGTGCGTAAAGGTATCAAATTATAGGCAAGCCTACACCTTTTTTAAAAATCTATACCAAACCAATTTTTCTTACGCAATTGGTATGCTTTAAAGTCAAAGGAAGGTGTTTAAAATTGCCTCGTATACATTTTGCAACTGTCTTAATGAAAATTTTACTGGCAATAAATTAAAGGCCAAGGGGTGTTCTTGAATTCGCTTTTGTAACCAGGTATGACACAAATCCAAAATTTCCTTATGATCAAAAGCCATCTCTTGAATATCTTTTACCACATGCCAACTTAATTCATTCTCCAAAATTTTCAATTCATGGTGTTTGATATTAAGTAAGGATGCATAAACTGCAGTCACTACCCTTCCTCCAGGATGTCGATCAGGCTTGCTAAATGTATGCACTTGTTCCAAATAAACGTCTTGCATACCTGTTCGCTCCAACAAAACACGATTTGCTGCATTATCTAAATCCTCTGCTGATAAAATAGTGTCTCCAAGTAAGGATAGCTTTTCATCATATTGCGGTAAATCACTTTTAATGGTAAGCACCTTTAACGAATTATCGTCAAACCCGAAAATGACACAATCCACGGTTAATGGAACTGTTGGATAGGTTTGTACCAGCTTTATGGCATCTTTTTTGTTCAAATTCATACTAGAAATCATCATTTTTTATTGCCCAACAACGGCCCGATTCACAAATTGGAATTATAGTCCCAAAATACGAAATAAAAGATTAAAACTATTTGTATTTTAGCAGACATTTTACCTCATGTACCCCAAAGATCAAATTAGCGCATTTCAGGCCTTAGCCAAAGAATACTTAACAAATCCACATACCATTGAATTGGATAGTTTAAAAAAGCTATTAAAATTCAATGAGTACCAATATTATGTTTTGAATGAACCTTTGATAAGTGATTACGAGTATGATCAATTATACCAGCAGTTAATTTCCATCGAGTCGGCAAATACTTCGTTAATCACACCCGATTCGCCAAGCCAACGTGTAGGAAATAGTTTAAATGCAAACTTTGTTACCATTCCGCATTTGGTGCCCATGTTAAGTTTGGAAAATAGTTATAATGCAGCTGACTTGATTGATTTTGATCGCAAGGCAATAGAAGGCGCAGGGAATGAAAAATTAACTTATTGCGTTGAACCAAAATTCGATGGCGCGAGTATTTCATTGGTGTATGAAAATGAGCTACTCGTTAGGGCATGCACCAGAGGAGATGGTGTTGCAGGAGAAGATATTACACAAAATATCAAACAGATCAAATCAATTCCATTAAGTATTCCTTTAGCAGATTATGGTATAAAGCAAATTGAAATTAGAGGTGAAGTAATCATGAGCAAAAATTCATTTGCTGCATTTAATGAAAAATTAAAACTAAAGCAACAAGCGCCACTTGCCAATCCTCGCAACGCCGCTGCAGGAAGCTTACGAATGAAGGATCCAAAAGAAGTAGGAGAACGAAATTTAGATGCATTTATTTATCATATTAGTTATGTACTTCCAATTCCAGGAGCAAAACTTACCCCGCTTTTACAAACCCATAGTGGCACCTTATCCTTGTTATGGAATTTGGGATTCAGATCACCTCAAAAAGAAAGAAAAATTTTAGAAGGCATTAATAATGTAATTGATTATTGTATTTCTTTTGAAATCGGACGCGATCAATTACCTTATGATATTGATGGTCTTGTAATTAAAATTGATGACGTTCCCTTGCAAGAGAAATTAGGAATGACTTCACATCATCCAAGATGGGCCATTGCGTATAAGTTTAAAGCACGTCAAGCAACCACTATTATAGAAAACGTAGAATTTCAAGTTGGTCGCACTGGCGCTGTAACCCCGGTAGCCAAACTACAACCCGTAGCATTAGGTGGCGTAACCGTATCAAGTATTTCCATGCACAACGAGGAGTACATCAAAGAAAAAGATATTCGACTGGGAGATACCGTAATTATTGAACGTGCAGGTGATGTAATTCCACAAATTGTACAATCCATAAGTTCATTACGGAAGGGCACAGAAAAAATGATCACCTTCCCTACTACTTGCCCTGTATGTAATGCCCCATTAGAAAAAGAAGAAGCCGAAGCGGTTTGGCGATGTATAAGTCCATTGTGTAAAGCACAGATAGTGGAACGAATCATTCACTTCGTAAGCAAGGATGCCATGGACATCAAAAGTTTCGGGGAAGCCAATATCCGTAAGTTTTACGAGATAGGAATTCTACCCAATGTTCCTGCAGTGTATACCTTGGATTTTGAAAAAGTGACGCAGTTGGAAGGCTTTGGAAAAAAAAGTATTGAAAACTTACAAGCTGCGATTGCTAATTCCAAAAATCAACCACTGTACCGACTTATCTACGGCTTGGGAATTCGTTTTGTCGGAGAAACAACGGCTAAGACAGTAGCCTCACAAATTCAACATATTTTAGATTTAACCAATTTTACGGAAGAACAATTACAATCCTTTGAAGATGTTGGTGTAAAAGTGGCAAAAAGTATCTACGCGTACTTTCATGAGGAAAGTAATATTGCAATGATTCGAGAACTTGAATCATTGGGCTTAAATATGATTCAAACTAATACAACTGCTGTTGATGGAAACTTAGCAGGATTAAATTTTTTATTTACAGGTACCCTCACGCAATTGAAACGTGCCGAAGCTGAAGCGATGGTAGAAGCAAGAGGCGGGCATATCCTAGGCGGCGTGAGTAGTAAATTAAATTACTTAGTCGTTGGCGAAGATGCTGGAAGCAAATTAGAGAAAGCCAAAAAAATAGCCTCGATAAAAATTATTACCGAGGCGGAATATATTGACCTTATAAAAAAATAAGGTAAATATATTCTTTGATATTTGATTTTTCAAAGCCCCCCATAAACGAGGGCTTTGATTTAGTTTAATATTATTGAACTTCCTTTTTAAATAATTCCTTTTGCGGCAAGGTATTCTGCAATTTGAATGGCATTGGTAGCGGCACCTTTACGCAAGTTGTCACTTACAATCCACATATTTAATGTTTTCGCTTGTGTTTCATCTCTGCGCAAACGTCCTACAAAAACTTCATCCTTTTCGTGTGCCCATAAAGGCATTGGATAAAATTGATCCCCATCATTTTGTTGCACAACCACACCAGGTGCGGTGCCAAGTAATGCGATCAATTCATTCAAATCAAATTCATTTTCAAATTCCACATTTACACTTTCACTGTGTCCACCCATCACTGGAATACGAACAGTAGTCGCTGTAACTTTAATATTATCGTCCTGCATAATTTTGCAGGTTTCTTTCACCATCTTCATTTCCTCTTTGGTATACCCATTCTCTAAAAAAACATCAATCTGCGGAATAGCATTCAAATCAATGGTGTACTTATATGCCATATCTGCAGCAGCCACTTGACTTCCTTTTCTTTCTTCCATTAACTGATCTACTGCTTTTTTACCAGTACCCGTTACACTTTGATAAGTGCTTACCACTACTCTTTTAATTTTATATTTATCATGCAAAGGTTGCAAAGCAACAACCATTTGAATGGTAGAGCAATTTGGATTCGCAATAATTAAATCGTTGGCTGTTAAAACAGATGCGTTTACTTCTGGCACCACTAATTTTTTGGTTGGATCCATTCTCCAAGCAGAGGAATTGTCAATCACACGAATACCAGCTTCTGCAAACTTTGGCGCCCACTCCAATGAGGTACTACCTCCTGCCGAAAATAAAGCAACGGCTGGTTTTGCAGCAATCCCTTCCTCCATGGTTACCACCTTATAAGGTTTGCCCTTAAATATTATTTCCTTACCTGCTGAGCGTGCCGATGCAACAGGAATTAATTCAGTTACTGGAAAATTTCGTTCCGCTAATACTTGCAACATTTTTGTTCCAACTAGTCCTGTGGCTCCTACAACTGCAACTTTCATTTTTTTTATTTTTTACGTTAACATTATGCTTGTCGAAAAACTCAAAGCACTTTTAAGTACTTTGAAATTATCAGGTTTTTCTTTTTCAAGTGTTTTATTTTACAAAGTCTTAGAAAAAGAAAAAAGCCTTCCATTTTATTGGAAGGCTTCTGAGTATATTTATTCGCATACTAACAATCAGCACCTTCCTATTACAGGGGTTTCTTAATTTGTTTTGTATGTTTATTTTTCATCATTGTTCAACAAAATTAATTGGATGTATTGATTTTACCAAATTTAAACTAATTCAATATCAAAATTAACCAACTGAACGAACGATTGTACGCGCGCTTTGATATCCGACTCGTTAATTTCAGTTAATCTTTGTGTACCAAATTTTTCCACACAGAAGCTCGCTAAAGCACTACCTAAGATAATAGCAGACTTCATATTGTTAAATGAAAAATCTTTTGTTTTAGCCAAATGTGCTACAAATCCACCAGCAAAAGTATCACCAGCACCGGTTGGATCAAATACTTCTTCTAAAGGTAAAGCTGGTGCAAAAAACACTTCGTTCTCATGGAATAACAATGCCCCGTGTTCTCCTTTTTTAATAATTAAGTATTTGGGACCCATGGCCATGATTTTTTTAGCCGCCTTAACCAAACTATATTCTCCACTTAATTGACGGGCTTCACTATCATTCACCATCAATACATCCACCAAACTAATCGTATGTAATAAATCATCCATCATAATTTCCATCCAAAAGTTCATGGTGTCCATTACAATCAACTTAGGACGCTTTTTCATTTGTTTGATCACGCTACTTTGAACACCTGGAACTAAATTTCCCAACATCAATATTTCACAATCCTGATAACTATCCGGAACCACAGGTTCGAAATTTTCTAACACATTTAATTGCGTTTCAATTGTATCACGGCTATTCATATCTAAATGATACTTACCGCTCCAAAAAAATGTTTTCTCGTCTTTTTTAATCTGCACCCCTTCCAAAATAACGCCTCTATTTGCTAAGGCGTCTAATTCAGATTGTGGGAAATCGCCACCCACTACTGAAATTTGCTTTACAGTGGTAAAATTGGAAGCGCACCAAGCAATGTAAGTTGCTGCTCCGCCAATAATTTTATCACTTTTCCCAAAGGGTGTTTCAATGGCATCAAAGGCCATGGATCCTACTACAACTAATGACATGTGTTTTGTTTTAATTTTCAGCTGCGAAACTACGATTTTTACTGTTAAGTAAATTGCGTTAGTCCAAAAGGACCAAGCCAATTCGTAATCACTTGATAATCAAAAAACTAACAAAAATGGGATTTTATTTTAAAATGATGGCTATTTTAAAGAATTAAATCTATAATTTTGTACTAACAAATTGATCAAAAATTTAGAAAATGGCTAGAATTAAGACAGAAAAAAACGGATCTAGAAAGGATGTTATCGTGCGTAAAGCTGCCACCCTATTTAGAGAAAAAGGATATAAGGCTGCAAGCATGCGTGATTTAGCTGAGGCTGTTGGTGTGGAAGCGGCAAGCTTATACAACCATATAAAATCGAAAAGCGAGTTATTACACGAATTGGTATTCAGTGTAGCTAATAAATTTGTGTTGAAAATGGATGAAATAGAATCTGAAAATATATCCTCGCTTGAAAAAATGGAAAAATTATTACGTTTCCATATCACTGAAATGATTCATAATTATGAGGAAGTGTATGTAAGTGATCGAGAGTGGAAACACTTATCTGATCCTTATTTATCCAATTATCAAAATCAACGAAGAGTATACCGCAAAAGGATTGCAGCTATTATTGAAGAAGGGATAAGAAATAATGAAATCAAAACCATTGATGCCCCAACGGTGGTATTAATTTTTTTACACGCAGTAAGTGGTATTGAAAGCTGGCATCGTTCTACCAAAAAAATTACTGCGAACGAATTGGAACAAAATATGGTGACCATTTTAATTGATGGTTTAAAACTAATCAAATAAAGTAGCGCAAAAGGTTTCATTTAATAAAAAGCAACCTCAACTAGGATTGTCTTAACTTTGCGTCAAATACATTCCTGTGTCTGAAAGAAATAATTTTATTGATTACATCCGCATTTTTTGTCATAGTGGACATGGTGGTGCAGGAGCGCGACATTTAATGCGCAATAAACTAACTGCTAAAGGTGGGCCTGATGGCGGTGATGGGGGTCGTGGAGGTCATATTATTTTAAAAGGGAATGCCCAATTATGGACCTTATTACATTTACGCTATTTTAAAAATGTAATTGCCGAGGATGGCGAAGGAGGAAGTAAAAACAATTGTACCGGTAAGGATGGCAAGGATATTATCATTGAAGTACCACTGGGTACCATTGCAAGAGATGAAGAAACAGGCAAAGTAGAGGCGGAAATATTAACAGATGGCCAAGAAATTATATTAGCCAAAGGGGGCCGTGGTGGTTTAGGTAACTCTAATTTTGCAACACCTACCAATCAAGTTCCTGAACATGCACAACCTGGAGAAGATGGTATTGAAGGTTGGAAACAGATTGAATTAAAAGTATTAGCAGATGTAGGATTGGTTGGCTTTCCAAATGCAGGAAAATCAACGCTGCTTTCAGTCATTACTGCAGCAAAACCTAAAATAGCCAACTACGCTTTCACCACATTAACACCACAATTAGGTATGGTGGCGTATCGTGATAACCGATCATTTTGTATTGCGGATTTGCCAGGTATTATTGAAGGCGCAGCAGAAGGGAAAGGTTTGGGTCATCGCTTTTTAAGACATATCGAAAGAAACGCTGTTTTACTTTTTATTATTCCTTCCGATAGTAATGACCATAAAAAAGAATTTGAAATTCTTAAAAACGAACTAGCCGAATTCAATCCAGAACTTTTACAAAAAGAATTCATCATTGCCATTAGCAAGTCGGATTTATTAGACCAAGAATTAACGGATGCAATTGTAAAAGAACTTCCTAAAAATATCCCACATATATTTATATCATCAGCAACGCAAAAGAATTTAGTAGAGTTGAAAGATTTACTTTGGAAGGCATTGAATAAACCTATCTAAAACAAAAGCAATTCCGTACTCATAATATTACTCCCAAAAAAAGAGTCCCGATAAATCGGGACTCTTTTTTTATTTTTCAATGAAAAAATTGGTTATAGCGAATTTAAAAAGCCACACCGATTCGTCGGGGTGGCTTTTTAATAAAATCATAGGAGAATCATTATTGCCAATTTATTTTTCAAGGAAAAATTGGTAATAATGATTAATTCGAAGCTGCTTTTGTTGCCTTACTTCTGTTATTTTCGTCTAAGATAGATTTACGCATACGAACTGATTTTGGCGTTACTTCAATACACTCATCAAATTGAATGTATTCCATACACTCCTCTAAAGTGAATTGCACCTTAGGGGTAATTCTTACGCTATCATCAGATCCACTTGCACGGTGGTTGGTTAATTTTTTCATCTCGACCGCGTTGATATTTAAATCACCTGGCTTAATATGCTCAGCCAATACTTGACCTGCATAAATTTCCTCACCTGGTTCTATAAAGAAACGTCCTCTGTCTTGTAATTTATCAATTGAGTAAGCAGTAGTTGTTCCACCAAACTTCGCAACCAATACACCATTACTTCTTCCAGGAATAGGTCCTTTCCAAGGCTTGTATTCATTAAAGCGATGCGCCATTACAGCTTCACCTGCAGTTTGCGTCAACATTTGTGATCTAAGTCCGATCAATCCTCTTGAAGGAATATCAAACTCTAAATGTTGCATAGTTCCTTTTGATTCCATGATCAACATTTCGCCTTTCTTTTGGGTAACTAAGTCAATAACTTTACCACTAAAATCAGCAGGTACATCCACCACTAATATCTCAAATGGTTCATGTTTTTTACCATCAATTTCTTTCACCAATACTTGCGGATTTCCGACAGTTAACTCATATCCTTCACGACGCATGGTTTCCACCAATACACCTAAATGTAAAATACCACGACCAAATACCAAGAAACTATCTGCACTATCCGTTTCTTCCACACGCAATGCCAAATTCTTTTCAGTCTCTTTCATTAAACGATCACGAATATGTCGAGAGGTAACAAACTTTCCTTCCTTACCAAAGAAAGGTGAGTTGTTAATACTAAAAGTCATACTCATGGTAGGCTCATCAACACTAATGATTGGTAAAGCTTCTGGATTTTCTGGATCCGCAATGGTATCACCAATATTAAATTCTTCTAAACCAACTACAGCACATAAGTCACCTGAAACAACTTCAGCTACTTTACGCTTACCCATTCCTTCAAAAACGTATAATTCTTTTACTTTATTTTTTTTGATGCTGCCATCTGCTTGCACCAAAACAATATTTTGACCTTCTTTAATGGTACCTCTTTCTACCTTACCAATCGCAATACGACCTAAGAAAGAAGAATAATCCAATGAAGTGATTTGCATTTGTGTATGGCCTTCCTTAACATCAGGACCTGGTACATATTTCAAAATACCATCCATTAAAGGGAAGATATCTGTACAAGGGGTAAGGCTATCATTGAACCAACCATTTTTACCACTACCATAAAAAGTAGGGAAATTTAATTGGTCTTCTGTTGCATCTAAATTGAAAAACAATTCGAATACTGCATCATGCACTTCGTCAGGACGACAGTTTTCCTTGTCCACTTTATTAATAATTACAATTGGTTTTAAATTCAACTGTAATGCTTTTTGTAATACGAAACGCGTTTGCGGCATTGGCCCTTCAAAAGCATCCACTAACAAACAAACACCATCTGCCATTTTTAAAACACGCTCCACCTCACCACCAAAGTCACTGTGACCTGGTGTATCAATTACGTTAATCTTAACGTCTTTATAGGTTACTGAAGCATTTTTACTTAAGATAGTAATACCTCTTTCACGTTCTAATTCATTGCTATCCATAATCAAGTCCCCAGTCTCCTGGTTATCTCTGAATACTTTTGTAGCGTGTAAAATTTTGTCCACCAAGGTAGTTTTACCGTGATCAACGTGGGCGATAATAGCGATGTTTCTTATTTCCATGTACTGTTTCACCCTGATATATATCTTATATTTATTTAATATATAACCCAATAGCCAGCATATCAACATCGCTGTAAAGGCGAATCCCATGGAACCCCAATAAGGGGCAAAATTGGCAAAGGTATTTTGATAAATCCAGGTATATAAGGGGATGCCATTAGGTCCATGGACTAGGTATAAAGTAGCCACCAGTAACTCTGAAAAAAGATAAATCACCAATGGGTTTTGTCCAAAAACAGTAAAAAAGCTGGAAAACTGTAATTGCCTTTGTAATTCAACACGATAGATGATGGTGGCAATAATGACCATATCAATCCCCACCGTTAACATAACAAAGGAGCTAGTCCATAGTTTTTTATTGATCGGGAATTGGTAATTCCACATAAAGGCTAAAAATATAAACCCTGCACCCCACATAAATAAAAGGGCCAAACCCTCATAAGTCTTTCCTTGTTCTTGGATAAACTTACCTACACGATATCCAATCAATACATTCACTATGGAAGGTATCGTGCTTAACCAACCCTCAGGGTCAAACCCGAATCCCTCACCATGGTATAAATGTGTTTCGCCCATTAACCAAGTATCTAATTTTAAACCTGCGTTGCCATGTAAACTATAGGGATCCCCTACATCTCCAAACTTAAATGAAACATACCAATACAGTAATAATAATAAACCAGACAAAATCATCACCACACGCTCATGCATAAAATATGCAATCAATGAAGCAAAGCCATAACAAAGTGCAATGCGTTGCAAAACTCCCATAATACGCGTATTTGCAATACTACCTGTGAAAGGGAACCAATACATTAAATAGCCTATTAAAAATAACAAGGCTGTGCGTTTTCCGATTTTTAATAAAACAGTACTATTATTTAATTTAGCCCAAGTAGGTTCAATAAAACTTAAAGAATTTCCAACAGCAAATAAAAAGGAAGGAAAAACTAAATCCGTGGGCGTAAACCCATGCCAACTCGCATGTAAGAAAGGAGCAAATGTGAGCGAAGCATCCCCTGGTGTATTTACAATGATCATTAAGCAAATGGTCATTCCTCTAAAAACATCCAAGGCTAAAAATCGTTGATTTGACATAAGTTTCCTTTTGGTATTATAAGATACACAAAATTAAACTTGAATTGTATTCAAATTTAATTCCCACTAATCATCGTAAATTAATCAATTTTTCTTTTGTGCTTGCTTGAAATATACGTGTATACTGCTGGAATCACAAACAAGGTAAGCACCAATGAAAACATCAATCCCCCTACAATAACGGTACCAAGCGGTTTACGACTAGTAGCAGCAGCACCAATGCTAATTGCAATTGGAAGTGCGCCTAATGCCGTAGCTAAACTTGTCATTAAGATAGGACGGAATCTTTGTGATGCAGCAACAAGCACTGCTTCCTTCAACTCCAAACCAGCAGCTCTTTTTTTATTGGCAAACTCCACAATTAAAATTCCATTCTTGGTCACGAGTCCAATCAACATAATAATTCCAATTTCTGAAAATATATTTAATGTTTGTCCAAATAGCCATAAAAATATTAATGCACCTGCAATCGCCAATGGAACGGTAATCATGATAATGAAAGGATCCTTGAAACTTTCAAACTGCGCAGCAAGAACTAAATAAATTAAAATCAACGCTAAAATTAATGCATAAGCAATATTGGAGGAGCTTTCCTTATAATCTCTTGATGGACCACTTAAAGCTGTTTGGAAACTTTCATCTAATTTTTCTTTTGAAATACGTTCCATCGCAGCAACACCATCCCCAATCGTTTTACCTTCGGCTAATGATGCAGAAATAGTGGCTGAATTAAATCTGTTGTAGTGATACAAACTTGGCGGATTACTATTTTCTGTAACAGTTAAGACACTTGAGATAGGAATACTCTCCCCACGATTATTACGTAAATAAATTTTATTAATGTCTGCTGGTGAGTTACGATCCGCTCTTGGCACTTGCGTTATTACTTCATATTGACGATCATTCATAATAAAATAAGCGGACCTAGCGCCACTGAATGCCGATTGTAATGCTTGAGAAATATCAGCAGTAGTTAACCCTAAATCGCGCGCGCGCATACGATCAATATTTAAATCAAATTCAGGTTTATTGAATTTTAAATTCACATCCACATTTTGGAAAGTTTTATCTTTTCGAGCAGCATCTAAAAATTCAGGAATGACGTTGCGTATTTTTTGGAAATCCAAATTCTGAATAATAAACTGCACAGGCAATGAACCTCTAGAGGAGATACCTACTGAAATTGTTTGCTCTTCCACCACAAACACCCTTACATCTTTGAATTTTTTTACCTTTTTATTTAAATCATTTACAATTTCTGTTTGACTTCTTTTTCGCTCGGATAAAGGCACAAATCCAATTCTTCCGGAAGCGCTACTACTTCCACTTGAACCGCCATATCCCGGAACACTACCCCAAGTAAATGCATGTTCAGGAACAGAGTCCTGCATCAATCGTATAGTTCGTAATAAATTACTACGCATGTCCTCAAAACTAGTTCCTTCCTGGCCTGTCATGGTAACACGCACAGTTCCCTTGTCCTCCATGGGCGCTAATTCAGATTGAATGGTAGTTCCAATTAAAACGATGACCCCAACACAGGCTAAAACAATCACCCATGCCATCCAACGCACTTTCAAAAATTTATCCAATAAATTTTTATAGCCGTTTTCCATGCCTTTAAAAAAAGGTTCGGTCTGCTCATAAAATTTACCTTGCTTGCCATCTTTACGGTTCAAGTACACATTAAGCACTGGTGTAATCGTTAATGATACAAATGCGGATACCAAAACGGCACCAGCCACTACAACACCAAACTCTTTAAATAAGGAGCCAATAAACCCTTGTAAAAATATCACCGGCATAAATACCACCGCAAGCGTAATAGAAGTTGAAATTACAGCAAAGAAAATTTCCTTACTGCCTTCTCTAGCAGCATCTCTTAAACTCAGTCCTTCCTCTAATTTTCTAAATATATTTTCAGTGACCACAATTCCATCATCCACCACCAAGCCTGTCGCTAACACGATGGCTAACAATGTAAGTACGTTGATAGAGAAACCCGCAAGGTACATAATGAAAAAAGTCGCAATTAATGAAATAGGTATATCAATAAGGGGTCTAATTGCTATCAACCAATTTCTAAAAAAGAAAAATATAACGAGTACCACTAAAGCAAATGAAATAAAAATTGTTTCCTTCACCTCCTCTAAGGCCCTGCGTACATTTTTAGTATTATCAATAGGCACATCAAATTCAATATCCGTTTTGTTTGATTTTTTAATTTCGTCCAAACGCTTATAAAATTCATCGGCAATTTTAATGTAGTTCGCGCCAGGTTGTGGTGAAAGTGTTACCATTATCGATTGTGCACCATTAAAATAAACAGCTTGATCCTCTTGCTCAGGACCTAATTCTACTTTAGCAACATCCCCTAATCGAATTATTCCTGAAGCATCCTGCTTTAATATGATATTTTTAAATTCAGCCTCGGTGGATAATCGGCCTAATGTTCGAATAATGTATTCCGCTTTAGTGCCGTTTATTTTTCCAGCTGGCAATTCCACATTTTCTTTGTTCAACGCCACTTGAATGTCATTAAAAGCAATGCCAAATGCATTCAACAAGTCTGAATTAGGAAATATACGCATTGAATAACGCTTACCTCTAACACTCACACTACTCACTTCATCAATTGTTTGAAAACGCTGCTGTAAAACATTCTCGGCATACTCCGTTAATTCATAAATACTTTTTGATTTACTTTTTAAAGTCATTAATACGATAAAATCCGAACTTGCATCAGATTTAGAAACCACCGGCGGACTACTAATATCTTCAGGCAAACTTCGAGAAGCCTGACTTACTTTATCACGAACATCATTGGCCGCAGTTTCTAAATTTACCCCTAAATTAAATTCCACTGTAATATTAGATGATCCTACAGAACTGGATGAATTAATGGTTTTAATTCCAGGAATACCATTAATTGATTTTTCAAGTGGTTCAGTTATTTGACTTTGTATTACTTGCGAATTCGCGCCAGAATAATTTGTTTGTACATTAATGATCGGTGGATCAATTGCGGGATATTCCCGTAATGCTAAAAAAGTAAAACCAACAATACCGAAAAGTACGATGGCTATATTCATTACAGTAGCAAGTACTGGTCGTTTTAAGGAAAGTTCAGATATATTCATCTAGTATAACTTAATATAAAATTTATTTTAATGCACTATTTAGTGATATCGGCAAGCTTCACAGTCTTGCTAATTTTAACATTACTTCCTTGTCGAACAAACAACATACCTGAAACTATAATACTGTCACCTACCTTTAATCCTTTAGTAATTTCAACAGATGAGGTAGTACGATAACCGGTTTCAACATCAATTAATTTTGCGACACCCCCTTCAACAATTGTTATTTGCTTACTACGAGAATCCGGAATAACCACATTAGCAGGAACTAAAATGGTTGGTTTTTGTGTATTTTCTCCAAGCATTACTTTCACATAGGAGCCTGGTAATAATTTTCCTTGTAATACAGCACGCACTTTAATATTACGTGTAGACGCAATAATTTGAGGCTCAATGGCGATAACAGTAGCAGTTAATTTAGCATCCCCGCCGCCAATACTTTCAATTTTTACTTTTTTACCTACTTTAATAAACCCTTGATAAACTTCAGGTAAAGTAAAGTCGACTTTTAATTGATCCACTTTTTGAAGCGATGCTATTGTGGTCGCATTATTAATGAATGCACCTAAGCTAATTTGTCTTAACCCTAACAAACCTGTGAAAGGAGCTTTGATAATTGTTTTATCAATTTGAGATTGAATGAATGCAATGTCTGCCCTTAAACTTTTTACTTGTTGTAAAGAGATATCATAATCACTTTGATTGATTCCTTTCACATTCAACAACTGCTTATTGCGCTGCTCATTAATATTGGCTAATTCTAATTGCACCTTGATTTTTTCAAGTTGTGCTTGCAAATCAGCATCATTTAATTTTGCTAAAACAGTACCCGCTTGCACCATTTTACCTTCGGGTATCTGTAAAAAAACAACACGCCCATTGGTTTCAGGATGAAGATCAATATAATCGTTGGCCAATACAGAACCATTGACTTCAATCTGCTTATCGATTTTTTGATTCTCTATAACAGCAATATCAACAGAGACAGGCGCATTCGGATTGAATTTATCTGCCGACTTCGGCTTTTTAGCACATGCAACCGCTAACAAAGTGGCACATATCGCAAGAAGATGTAATTTTCTCAAAACAATACAATTTTAGCTATTAAAGATAGCTAAAAAACACTTTTTATTTGAACTAAATAGATGAATGGCAGTTGTTTATCCCCCTTTTTTGTAAATAGCAAACCTTTTCTGGATGAATAACCCTAATTCTAGGTCATTAAGTAAGGCTAATACGGCATAATCTGGCCTACAATATTCCATGAATTTATCGAGTTCGGCCCCTTCCAAATGGGTTAATTTTTGTACGAATCTTTTGGTAAAGCGGTAGTTGATGTATTTTTCCTGTTCCTGTGATATTAACCTGTTTTGTAAAAATTGCAGATTGCGATTTCGCTTCACCCGGAACAAATTAATAATTTCATCTAAGTCAAAGCCAATGGTTAACCCATTCGGACCCAACAAATTTTGATTATTACTTAGTTTTAATCCAGGAGCAGAGTAATTAAAAAATTTAGCATAATCTGCTCGGTTTTGTATTGAATCCATTCTATAATAGGAGTTCCGAACACGCACTTCTGGTAAATCATACCCTGTGACATGAATCATTATATTAAAATGTTGCAAATCCTCAATAGTATCAATGGTATACTTTTGCGTATGTTTTCCAAATAAGGAAAACCAAAGGGAATCTTTCGCCTTTACAAGAATTTGATAATGCCCTAAAGAATCAGTGATAGCCCTATTTGCAGAACTATAAACGATCACAGACTCAATGGGACGCCTCCCCGAAATATCATAAACGTTCCCACTAATAGATACCGATTGGGCATTCAAATTGGCAATAAAAATGAAAATAAAAAAAACAAATGCCGCGGTCCTCTTTTGCATATTGACCACAAACTTATGAAAGGATTTATAATAATAGCAAAAGCAGGATTATAATTAACAGGTTTTTACCTTTTAAGATAATAAATAAATTATAGTGCCCATACAAACACAACTAAAAGCGATCCATTGCGGTGCTAACTTTTGATAATACAATAAATAGGTGCTTACTAAAAACACAATAGGGAAGGTAATCCATTGGATGGCATCACCTACTTGTAATTGCATAACCACATCCTTTGATAAATAAAAAGTAGATCCAATCATGATACCCACGATGCTTGCATAAATACCTTCCAATGAGCGATAAAAAACAGCATACTTTTTTAATTTCTGCCACAATGGGAAAAGAAAAAGCACGATAAAAAAACTAGGTAAAAACACACCCATGCTGGCGATCACTGCACCCAAAACTTGCCCTGGGATGCCCATTTCCTTTAAAGCGACGGCACCCGTATAACTTGCGATTGAAAAAATGGGACCAGGAATGGCTCTAACAAAACCAGAGCCCGTTAAAAATTCGGTACTTGTTAATTTTATAACATCTCTTTTATTTTTTTTAACCGCATTCGATTTTGGTCTTGTAACATATTGCTCATACATCATAGGTATCAGCACATCGCCACCACCAAAAACAAAACTTCCAAATCGATAATTATTTTCAAATAAATTAAATGCTTTTCGATATTCCCAATTTTGACGTGTTGCTTGTTCAGATAAAAACCCAGCACAAATAAATAAAAAAAGGAAAATAAACAAGCCACTCCATTTTACTTTTTTAGGCGGGGGTCCGTCATTTGGAATTCTTTTACCACTAAAATTGGTGATGATGCCTGCTAAAACAATGACAATAGGTATGGTCCAAGGCGTTTTAAAACCGATATACGTGAGGATGGTGGTGGCTAAAAAAATTAAAAAGGTAATCGTGCTTTTTATTGCTTTTTTGTATAACAATAAACCCGCGCTGGCTAAAAATCCAATGGCCATCGGCTGGAGTAATACCAAACTTTTTAAACCATTCGTTAATTCAAAATGCGTTGTAATAATAGCTAAGGAGGTCATTAAAATAGTAGCAGGTAAAATCCATACCAATAATGCTAAAAAGGCCAGGGAGGTCCCCCCTCTTTTATAGGCGATTAAAGTAATGGTTTGCGTGGAGGAAGCACCTGGTAATAATTGACAAAATGCATTGTATTCTAGTAATTCCTCCGAAGTGACATCTTTGCGCTTTTGAACAAATCGGTTTTGCATTAGCGCAACCGCTACCTGTGGGCCGCCAAATGCAGTAATGCTATAGTTAAATACAGCGCGTAAAAAAGGGATATGTCGTAATAAATACAAAAGCCTTGTTTTACTTAAAATTAATTATTTTTATAGATACGCCCTATAAAAAATACCCACGGCCCTTCCTAGTTGTTGTGATTGCCATTTTTATAATTAACTTTGCGAGCAGCAATCACCTATTAATCCTTCCAATTATGCGTTTCCCCATTTATTTTATCCTACTGCTCCTATTAAGCAGTTGTGCGCAAAATAATTATGTTAAGTATTCACCGATCTATGAAAAGGAAGCTTATAATGACCAACCAGATTATAGTAACTTAATTTACTGGGCCGCACATCCTAATAAAAAGGACCCATCTGATAGTTTACCGATTGTTTTAGCAAAACAATACCAACCCAATGATAAAGTAGATGTATTTTTCTTACATCCCACCACCTATTTGGATACGACAAAACCTTATGGATGGAATGGCTCATTTAAAGATATAAAAACGAATATTCAAACTGATTATACCACTATCTTAAATCAAGCAAGTGTATTTAATATTGCAGGTCGTGTTTTTGCGCCAAGATATCGTCAAGCACACATTAAAAGTTACTCGCCTATTGGTCACGCGGATACAGTTAAAGCAATTGCTGCTTTTGAATTAGCCTATCAAGATATAAAATTAGCATTTGACTATTACATGAAGAATGAAAATAATGGTAGGCCCATTATTATTGCATCTCATAGTCAGGGGTCAACCCATGCCATCAGATTATTAAAAGAATATTTTGATGATAAACCACTCGCAAAAAAATTAATTGCAGCTTATGTGGTAGGAATGGCAATTAATCCCGCCGATTATGTGCAATTAAAGCCTTGCGCAACACCCACTTCATTAGGCTGCATCTGCGCATGGCGCACCTATAAAGAAGGTTATACACCCGAATGGATAATGAAAGAAAAATATGTTTCTATTGTTACAAACCCATTAAGTTGGGATGAAAAAATAACTCAAATTGATAGAGGAGCTAATATGGGATCTGTATTGTATAATTACAAGACCATCACCGCTAAGGTGGCTGGGGCTTATAATCACGGGGGTGTTTTATGGACAAAGAAGCCTAAATTTTTCGGAAATTTTTTATACAACACGACCAACTACCACTTTGCAGATTATAATTTATTTTATTTAAGCGTTCGTAATAATGTTGCAGAAAGGGTAAATACTTATTTAAGTATTGGTGAAAATTATAGCAATAAATAAACCACCTCCTAGTTTCCAACAACGCTTAAAAACTTAATGCGCATAATTTTTAACTGTTCCCAACTATAATCATTTTCACTTAATTCCTCTTGTGCAATTTGTAAAGAGGACGTATTGCAATTTTTGAAATATTCTAAAATTTCCGCTTGGTCATACTCGTCTAACCATTCATCAATAGCGTAATCTAAATTTAATTTTGTACCGCTAGCAGCAATCGTTTCCATTTCCTCTAACAAAGCTTCCAACTTTAAATCTTTATTTTTTGCAATCGTTTCTAATGGAATTTTTTTGTCAACATTCTGAATGATATAAATTTTATTATTCGATTTATTGGCAACGGAACGCATAATAAAGTCATCCGGCTTTTCGATATTATTTTCTGTTACATATTGGGCGATCATTTGAATAAATGGTTTGCCATATTTGATGGCCTTCCCTTTACTCACGCCTTGACATCTTTCCAATTCTTCTAAAGTGGTCGGATATAATGTGGCCATATCCTGTAATGAGTTTTCTAAAAAAATCACAAAAGGAGGCAAGGCAATTTTTTTAGCTTCGGTTTGTCGTAAACCTTTGAGCATTTCAAATAATCGGTCATCCGCTGCAGCGCCAACAGTCGCTTCACTTTCACTATCATCATCTTCCGCATTTTCATCAAACACATTGTTCAAGGTAATGTTGAATGCGGTTGGCTTTTTTAAATATTTTTTTCCTTTCGCCGTCACTTTTAATAAACCATATTCTTCGATATCTTTTTCAATCATTTGTTCAAGCATTGCTTGACGAATCATGCTATTCCAAAATAAATTATCATAATCTTTGCCAATGCCAAACACCGGCAATTTTTCATGACGATACAAACCAATTTGCGGGATATATTCTCCCGAAATAATTTTCACCACATAATCAGCAGCGAATCTTTCATCTAAAGCTTGTATCACTTGTAACAAATTAACCAACTGTTCTTTGGCTGCAATTTTTTCCTTTGGATGTAAACAATTATCGCAATTACCACAATATTCTTCGGGCCAAGCTTCTCCAAAATAATGCAATAAACTACGACGCCTACAAACACCACTTTCTGCAAAAGCAACTGTTTCGTCAATGAGTTGTGAACCCACTTCTCGCTCGCTTAAAGGCTTGTCCTTTAAAAAGTGTTCTAATTTGGAAACATCTTTATGTGAATAATATAAAATACAATTTCCCTCTAAGCCATCTCGACCTGCACGACCCGTTTCCTGGTAATAATTTTCAATGGATTTGGGTATATTGTAATGTATCACAAATCGAATATCTGGTTTATCAATGCCCATACCAAACGCAATGGTAGCAACAATTACCTGCACATCTTCATTTAAGAATTGATCCTGTCTTGATGCCCTTAACTTTTGATCTAACCCAGCATGATAAGCCACTGCTTTAATATTGTTTGCTAATAATAAATCAGCCAGCTCCTCTGTCGTCTTTCGATTTAAGGTATAAATAATGCCGCTTTTCCCTTTATGTCCAGAAATATATTTTACGATACTTTTTACAGTGACTTCCTTTTTTGTTTTAGGCTGTACTTCATAATATAAATTAGCACGATTAAAGGAAGAGATAAGTACTTCTGGATCACGCAATGCTAAATTTTTAACAATATCACTTTGCACTTTTGGTGTCGCCGTTGCAGTGAGTGCAATGATGGGAATAGTTGCATTTATTTCCTCCATCATTTCCTTTAAGCGTCGGTATTCTGGTCTAAAATCATGGCCCCATTCTGAAATACAATGCGCTTCATCCACGGCGAAAAAGGAAATATTCAAATCACTAAAAAAATCTAGGTTTTCTTGTTTGGTTAAAGTTTCAGGTGCGACATATAATAACTTTGTTTTTCCACTTAACAAATCTTCTTTAACTGTTTTAATTTGGCCTTTGTTTAAAGAGGAATTTAAAAAATGGGCAACCTCTTCATTTTCACTATAACCCCGAACCAAATCCACTTGATTTTTCATTAGCGCAATCAATGGAGAAACCACAATGGCACAACCAGGAAGTACCAATGCAGGTAACTGATAGCATAAACTTTTGCCACCGCCTGTAGGCATGATTACAAAAGTGTCGCGGCCACTCATTAAGGACATGATTGCCGCCTCCTGTGTGCCTTTAAAATCTGAGAACCCGAAATTGTCGGATAAGGCGGTTAAAAGGGCTGCTTTATCAATGGATCGGTCATTTTTTATTGCTTTAGAGGTCTTGGATATCGTTTTTTTAGTGGTCGCCATTATAATTATCTTAAAATCAATCTTTTGTATAAAGTACAGTACATTTAAGTTAACGAAAATAAAGCAAGAAAAGTTCAAATGGTAGTCATTTTTTTTAAATGGTTCCATTTTAGCATTTTATTAAAAATTGAGGTGTAAACTAATTGAAACGTTAACTTTGTGCGGCTGGAACTGATAAGGAATAAAACCTTAAATCCTGCCCTAATAAAGGCAGTGCATTCCAGTAGCTAAAATCAAATATGAAAGAAAACATTATAACCATTGCAAAAAAAGCATTAGCTATAGAATCAGAAGCTTTGGTTGAATTAAATAAATACATCAAAGGAAGGTTGGTGATCAGTGGTATTGGAAAAAGTGCCATTATCGCACAAAAAATGGTGGCCACTTTTAATTCAACGGGCACACCCGCATTATTCTTACACGCTGCCGAAGCAATACATGGAGATTCAGGAATGATACAAGCCAATGATATTGTGTTAATCATTAGCAAAAGTGGAGAAAGTCCCGAAATAAAAAATTTAGTTCAGTTAGTAAAACAATTTGGAAATACCATTATTGGTATGGTAGGTAACAAGCAAAGTTATTTGGCCACCAATGCGGATTTAATTGTAGATACGACTGTTACAAAAGAGGCTTGCATCAACAACCTAGCGCCTACCTCCTCCACCACTGCGCAAATGGTGATGGGTGATATTATTGCAGTTTGCTTGATGGAATTAAAACAATTTAGCGTTGCACAATTTGCGCAATTTCATCCAGGGGGCAACTTAGGAAAGAAACTTACCTTAACCACCCAAAATTTAGCAGATAGCAATAGTAAACCTGCTGTCAGAAAAGAGACAAAAATAAAAGAAGTCATTATTGATATATCAAAAAACAGAATGGGCGCGACTGTCATTACAGATGAAAGTAATAAGGTACTGGGCATTATTACTGATGGTGACATACGACGTATGTTAGAGCAACATGATAATATTCAAAACTTAACCGCAGAAGATATCTATCACATAAACCCTGCTACCATCGCGCCTAGCGCATTAGCAGTGGAAGCTTTAGCAATCATGGAACAAAAGGACATCAGCCAATTAATCGTTGCTGACAATCATCAATATATAGGCATGATTCATATTCATGACTTAATGAAAGAAGGAATTTTATAAAATTAACTAGCCATTCAGTGTGTTTAATTACACACTAATAAAATAATTAAAGTAGGTATGAAAAATAAACATCATTATGTTGCAATCATGGCTGGGGGTATTGGAAGCAGATTTTGGCCAATGAGTAGGACCTCATTTCCAAAGCAATTTTTAGATGTATTAAATACAGGGAAAACATTAATTCAATGGACCTATGATAGGTACACAAAATTCATACCGGAAGAAAATATTTTCATAGTGACTTCAGAGGAATATGTTGACATTGTAAAAAAACAATTACCCAACCTACCTGTTGAAAATATTTTAGCGGAGCCTAGCAAAAAAAATACAGCACCCTGTATTGCCTATATCTCATTCAAGTTAGCGCAAATTGATCCAGAAGCTTGTTTTATTGTGGCACCTAGTGATCACTTAATTTTAGAACAAGAAAATTTTGAAAAAATTAGTTTGCAGGCGCTTGACTTTGTAGCCAATATAAAAGCCTTAGCTACATTGGGTATAAAACCAACTCACCCAAATACTGGATATGGCTATATACAATATGAAGGGCTAGAAGTAGCCCAAGGAATTTATAAAGTAAAAACATTCACAGAAAAACCCGATTTGGAAATTGCCGAATCCTTTTTAGCAAGTGGTGACTTTTTATGGAACGCAGGTATATTTGCTTGGAAAGTAACTACCATACTTAGTGCTTTTGAAAAAAATCAACCCGAGATGTATGAATTGTTTGATCAAGAAAAACAGCACTTTAATACACCTGAGGAAGCAAAGGCCATACAAAAAATATACCCACAGTGTACCAATATTTCCATTGATATAGCGATCATGGAAAAGGCAGACAATGTATTTGTGATACCATCTAGTTTTGGCTGGAGTGATTTAGGTACCTGGAACAGCGCGTATGACAATATTGAAAAGGACTATTTTGGTAATGCAGTAGCTTCGGATAATGTGATTGTGATTGATGCCACCAAATGTATGATTAATGCACCTAAGGATAAGCTGGTGGTGGTGCAAGGTTTGGATGACTTTATAATTGTTGATACCAAAGATGTATTACTCATTTGCAGTAAAGAAAAAGAACAATCCATAAAAGAATATGTAGCCGAAGTAAAAAGACATAAAGGGGATAAGTATATTTAACCCATTATTTTAAACCTACCTTAGCTAAACACAAAATTGCTTAATTAAAAGTACCCCCATGGCAACCATCATCAGCGGAACAGGCAGTTACATACCGAGCATTATAAAAACAAACTTAGCATTTGCTGAAAATACTTTTTATGGAGAGGATGGCGTGTTAATTAAAACACCCAATGCAGAGATAGTTGAAAAATTTAAAGATATCACTGGTATATACGAGCGAAGGTATGCTGAAGAGAACATGAATACCTCTGAAATGGCAAGCAAAGCGGCCGAATTAGCAATTCAAGATGCAGGCATTGATCCAGAAACCATTGATCAAATTATAGTAGCGCATAATTTTGGAGATGTGTTACCAGGAACTATTCAAACAGATACCATTCCGGCACTTGCTTCAAGGGTAAAGCACCATCTAGGTATTAAAAATCCAAATTGTGTGGCTTATGATATTTTATTTGGTTGCCCAGGATGGATACAAGGTGTGATACAAGCGGATTCATTTATTAAATCAGGTATGGCAAAGCGTTGCTTAGTGATTGGTGCTGAAACTTTAAGCAGAGTCGTAGATAGTCATGACAGAGATAGCATGATTTTTAGCGATGGCGCTGGCGCATGTATTGTAGAAGAAGATACAAATACCAACAGTGGTATTTTAGCATCGAGTGTGCAAAGCCATTGTGTAGACGAAACCTATTTTTTATACTTGGGTAAATCCTACCATCCGGAAGGGGATGAAGCAACAAGGTATATTAAAATGAAAGGTAGAAAAGTATATGAATATGCAATCAAAAATGTTCCCTTAGCAATGAAGGAATGTATTGAGAAAGCGGGCGTGGATATACATGATATAAAAAAATTCTTTTTACACCAAGCCAATGAAAAAATGGATGAAGGCTTTATTAAGGCCTTGTATAAATTATACGATATTAGAATAGTCCCAGAAAATGTGATGCCCATGAGTATTCATGATTTGGGAAATAGTTCAGTAGCCACCATCCCCACTTTATACGACTTAGTTAAAAGAGGTAAATACAAGGAGCACCAATTACATAAAGGGGATATTGTCATTTTTGCATCCGTGGGAGCAGGCATGAATATCAATGCAATTTGCTACCGCGTATAATTAGTCGCTAATACCCTCTTACATTTTTACCTTCCATATAATTCACAAAGGCTTTGTTACAAACCTTGTTACCTCCTGGTGTAGGATAGTTACCTGTAAAATACCAATCACCGGTATTCGTAGGGCAACATAAATGCAAATCCTCAATGGTTTGATAAATAACTTCCACTGGAATGCTAAAATTTTCTGGCGTAATTAACTGCGCTATTTTATCTGAAATTTCTTCCGGAGTGAATGGTTTGTATAATTGACGTACCACATTTTCAGTATGTAATTCCCCTATGGCTTCAAGTTCCTTTATTTTTTGTAAAACATCGGCGATTACATTTGACTTACCTGTTTCATTGAGCAATGCAATAACCGCTCTAAATGCAATGAAATCACCCATTTTGCTCATATCAATGCCATAACAATCAGGGTACCTAATTTGCGGGGCAGATGAAACTACAATAATTTTTTTGGGTGATAATCGCGCTAACATTCTGATGATACTTTCTTTTAAAGTAGTACCACGAACAATGCTATCATCAATGACCACCAAGGTATCTTCATCTTTGCGAACGGTGCCATAAGTAATATCATATACATGTTGTACCATTTCGTTTCTATTGGCATCATCTGTAATGAAAGTTCTTAATTTAACATCCTTAATCGCAATTTTTTCCTGTCTTATTTTTCGATTCACCATCGCTTCCAGTTTTTCTGGATCTACCTCATTTCCCCAACTCAAAATACGCTCCACCTTAATTTTGTTTAAGTATTCCTCCATGCCTTTTACTAAACCATAAAAAGCAACTTCGGCGGTATTGGGTATATAGGAGAAGATGGTGTTTTTCAAATCCTTTTCAATACGATCTAATACTCTTACACTTAAATGATTGCCTAAGGCAATTCTTTCGCGATAAATTTTTTCATCGCTTCCTCTTGAAAAATAGATGCGCTCAAATGAGCAAGCCCTTCTTTCCTTTGGAGTAACTATTTGTTCAATGGCATATTTGCCATGATCATCCACAATCAATGCCATACCTGGCATCAACTCCAATACTTCATTTTCAGCAACATTAAAAGTAGTTCGGATAGCAGCACGCTCACTCGCAGCTACAATTACTTCATCATCAATATAATAATAGGCAGGTCGTATGCCATGCGCATCACGCATAATAAAGCTATAGCCATTACCTAATAACCCTCCAACTGTAAATCCACCATCAAATAAAGGAACCGCATTTTTTAGTACATTGACAATATTGGGATTATTCGGATTGATATGTTCTTCCTTCTCCAAAAAATAATGAACCACTTCCATCATCGCTGCCAAATCACTTTCTTTTTCAAAAGTGCCAGGCGTTACATTGATGTGTTGGTATAATTCCTCTGTATTGACTAAATTAAAATTTCCCGCAAGTGCTAAATTTTTAGCAGGGACTAAATTTCTTTTTATAAACGGATGACAAAATTCAATATTATTTTTTCCTTGTGTGCCATACCTTAAATGTCCTAATAGTATTTCACCCATAAAAGGCAAATGCCCTTTCATTAGTCCAGGGTGTTTGGTGATTTCAGGCTGAAATTTTTCCAGCTCTTGAATTTCTAAACCAATTTTGTAAAATAAATCAGCAATGGGTTGTTGCGCGTTGCTACGCAAACGATATAAAAAAGGATTACCCGGTTCAATATTTAATTTTAAAGTAGCCAAACCAGCCCCATCCTGGCCACGATTGTGCTGCTTTTCCATCAACAAGTACAGTTTGTTTAAGCCGTAGGTTACCGATCCTCTTTGTTGAAGATAATAAGAAAAGGGCTTTCTTAAACGAATGTAAGCTAGACCACATTCGTGTTTGATCTCATCACTCATGATGTATAAATATTAATACACTTTTTCTGTTATAATTGCATCCGCCACTTTTGTCCAATCCGTTAATTCAGGACATCCGTGGTATTCAGCATCTACATAAATGTAATAATTGGGTATGTGCTCTTTAAACCAGCTTTCCATTTGCTTTACTTTTTTCTGCTCTAACGCACGCTGGGAAACACGATTATAATCTTCTCTTAGGTTTTCTTTATGTGGCGAAGTTCTTTCTCTAAAATAAATCAATCTTACTGTTTGTCTTCCACGATCATCTTGGTATACTTGTGGATCTGAAATATCTCCAGGTTTTAATGTTTTTAGCATGACCACCATGTCCTTGTCTAATTGATCAATATTTACGTAAGAAGACCCATCACCCCCTGTGACTGCACCACCGCTAAATTTACTTCCGTCATCGTCACTGTATTTGTTAACTGCTTCTCCAAAACTCATTTTATTCGCAAGAATTTCCTTTCTGACACTATCCAATAAATGTTTGGCAATATTGATCTCATCCTTGGTAATAGGTGGTATTCTAAGAATATGCTTAACAACAGCGTCATCTCCAGAACGTGAAATAAGTTGGATGATATGATATCCAAATTTTGATTTAATGGGTGCTGAAATTTGACCTTCTTTTAAACGAAATGAACCTGCCATAAAAGCGGGATCCCAAGTTTTTTCGTTTCTGTTGATATTAAATTGGCCTAGGTTTTCTTTAGAACTTGGATCCTCGGAATATAATTTAACCAATTGGTCAAACTTATTAATCCCGGTTTCAATTTGACGTCTGTAATCGGATAATTGTTTGATAACATATTCTTCAATATCGCGATTTGCTTTAGGATGAACTATAATTTCAGCAATACTTACCTCACTTTCATATAAGGGCAAACTATCCACTGGAATTTTATTATAAAAAGCCCTTACCTCGAATGGGGTGATTTTAATTTTGTCAACAATTTTTTCTTGCATGTTTTCAGACAACTTCTGCTCCTTGATTTGAATCCTAAAGTCCTCTTTTAACTGAATAATACTTCTGCCAGCTACTTCCTCTAACACTTCTTTGGACCCAAATTGTTGCAAGAATTGTCTAATGCGTATATCAATTGCATTTTCCACTTCCTCTTCTGTTACAATAAGTGAATCCTTTTCAGCTTGTAATACCAGCGCTTTGCGAATTAATTGTTGCTCAACTATTTGACAGGCATTTGGTAAAATTATATTTTCCTCGCCCTGTGCTTGCCTTTTCATATCAAGCATTGTATTCTCGATATCTGATCTTAAAATAAACTTATCGCCGACAGTTCCAACAATTTTATCGGCTAATACTTTTTTTACTTGCGCATTAACATGAACCGACATGGATAAAAAAAAGAAACAAAAAACAATACTGACTATTTTCATCTAAATAATATTAATGTTTAAAGGTCTGATTCATGGTCGGTTTTCCCAAAAATCAAATCTTAATTATTTTATAAAGTACGCTTCACTTCTTCTTCCTCAAACGCTTCTACGATATCGCCTACTTTTAAGTCGATAAAGTTTTTGATGGTCAATCCGCATTCCATATTAGAAACAACATCTTTCACATCATCTTTGAAACGCTTCAAGCTTCCTAATTCAGCAGCTTGTCCTTCTCCCTTCGGATATTCAACAATACCATCACGAATTATTCTTATTTTGCTATTTCTACTTAATTTTCCATCCAATACAAAACATCCTGCCACGGTCGCTTTATCAAATTTATACACTTCGCGTACTTCCACATTGGCAACAATTTTTTCTTGAATTTTTGGCTCCAACATACCTTCCATTGCGCTCTTAATTTCATCAATAGCGTTGTAGATAATAGAGTATAATTTAATTTCTACGCCTTCTGCTTCCGCCAACTTATTGGCTTGCATACTTGGACGTACATTAAATCCAATAATAATTGCATCCGATGCTGCTGACAATAAAACATCCGACTCAGAAATTTGACCTACTCCTTTTAATACCACACGAATAGCAATTTCAGAAGTGGATAATTTTTGTAAGGAATCACTTAAGGCTTCTACTGATCCATCCACGTCACCTTTAATGATAATATTCAATTCCTTGAAATTTCCTAAAGCCAAACGACGACCAATTTCATCCAATGTGATATGTTTTCTAGTTCTTAAGCCTTGCTCTCTTAATAATTGAGAACGCTTAGTTGCTAATTCTTTTGCTTCAGACTCGTCTTCAAATACTTTAAATTTCTCACCTGCTTGCGGCGCACCATTTAAACCTAATATTACAACTGGTGTTGATGGCGGTGCAGTTTCGATACGTTGGTTACGTTCATTAAACATGGCTTTCACACGACCGTAATATTGTCCTGATAAAATTAAATCACCTTGTTTCAAGGTTCCGTTTTGAACTAATATGGTAGCCACATAACCACGTCCCTTATCTAAAGATGCTTCAATGATTGTTCCTGTCGCTTCCTTATTTGGATTTGCTTTCAGGTCTAATAAATCAGATTCTAAAATAATTTTTTCTAATAAAGTATCAACA
>RFZW01000070.1 GCA_009920495.1 Chitinophagia bacterium | reverse complement strand
TGGTGGAGATACAGGAATTATTATTTTAGCTGCGACGAACCGTCCTGATGTATTGGATAGTGCTTTATTGAGACCAGGTCGTTTTGATCGTCAAATATCCATTGATCGTCCTGATGTTAAAGGTCGTGAGGAAATATTTAAAGTGCATTTAGGTCCCATTAAAGTTTCTGAAAATTTAGACGTACATAAATTGGCGGAACAAACACCAGGTTTTGCAGGTGCTGATATTGCCAATGTGTGTAATGAAGCAGCATTGATTGCAGCAAGAAAAGGAAAGACAGGTGTGGAGATGAAAGATTTTCAAGATGCTATTGATAGAGTCATCGGCGGACTAGAGAAAAAGAATAAAATTATTTCTAAGGAAGAAAAAGAAGTCATTGCTTATCATGAAGCAGGTCATGCAATATGTGGTTGGTTCTTGGAGCACGCTTATCCATTATTAAAAGTGACAATTGTGCCTCGTGGTACTGCTGCATTAGGGTATGCGCAATACACACCTAAGGAACAATACTTATATACCATTGAGCAATTAACGGATCAAATGTGTATGACTTTAGGTGGTCGTGCTGCAGAACAAATTTTCTTTGGTCGCATATCCACTGGCGCATCTAATGACTTACAACAAATCACCAAGATGGCTTATTCAATGGTGACTACTTATGGGATGAATGATAAAATTGGTAACGTAAGTTTTTATGATCCTTCTCAAGAAAATACTTTTCAAAAGCCTTTTAGCGAAGAAACAGGAAAAATTATTGATGAGGAAGTGCGTAAGATGATTGATGCTGCTTATCAAAGAACTTTAGAATTGTTAACTTCTAAAAAAGAGCAAGTAGAGAAATTAGCAAAAGAGTTATTAGACAAAGAAGTTTTACATAAAAGTGATGTAGAAGCGTTAATTGGAAACCGTCCATTTGAGGAAGAAAAAGTAGTTACTTTTGATGTAGAAGAGGGTAAGGATCAGGTTGCTCCTGTTGAAGCTCCGGTAGCTGATGCAGTTGCAACTGAAGAAGTTGTCGTTGCTACTCCAGATCAAGATATCGCAGCGGATAACACTGAAAAACCAAGTGCCACTTAAGTATAAAACAGAAGTAATGGAATCACAAGGTGCAAGAAGTAAAATATTACAGAAAATCAAACAGGCCCTAAAGGATCCTGTAGCTGTTCCTTTCCCAGACCAAGTTGCGGAAACACCTATATTTTATCCGACGGATCAGGAATTGACGATTGAATTTGCGCAAAAATTTACCGAGTTATTAGGCAAGTTTGTATACTGTGCCGATGAAGCTGAATTGGTCAGTCAATTGAGTGGATTAATAAAAGCCAATAATTGGGAAAAAATTTATTCCATTGAAGAAGGTTGGTTAGATGATATGAAAGAATATCATTTTGACCCCGTGAATACAGATGATTTAGCAGGATGCGATGCTGCCATTACTTTATGTGATCATTTGATTGCGAGAACTGGAACGATTGTATTAAGTAGTCAGCAATTAAGCGGCCGAACTACAAGCGTGTATGCGCCTATTCATATTTGTATTGCTTACACGCATCAATTGTTGTTTGATGTATCAGATAGCTTGGCGCAGTTTAAAAAAGAAGCGGATGTGATACCAAGTATGATTAGTTATGCTACTGGGCCAAGTCGCACTGCAGATATTGAAAAAACTTTGGTTGTGGGGGTACATGGTCCTAAAGAAGTGTATTGTTTTTTGGTTGATAAGTTAGTGGATTAGGCAATTCGTATTATAAAATTGGTTTCTAAAGCCCAGTTACATGGAATTAGCACACGGTAAAAAAATTTATTTCCTTTCTGATTTCCATTTGGGAGCACCGAATGCAATGGCCAGCCGTGAAAGAGAGCAACAATTGGTGCAATTTCTTAAACAGGCCAAAACAGATGCTGCTGCCATTTTTATTGTTGGTGATATTTTTGATTTTTGGTTTGAATATAAAACAGTCGTACCCAAGGGCTTTGTTCGTTTGTTAGGGTGCTTGGCTGAAATTAGCGACGCCGGAATTCCACTGCATATTTTTACTGGTAATCATGATTTATGGATGCGTGATTATTTAAAGGAGGAGCTTAATGCCCATGTTTATTTTGAACCCAAGCAATTTGAATTTGCTGGAAAGAAATTTTTCATTGGTCATGGTGATGGTTTGGGGCCAGGAGATGAAGGGTATAAGTTCATTAAAAAAATATTTACCAATTCAGTTTGTCAATGGTTGTTTGGTTGGCTGCACCCGGATTTGGGTATTCAATTAGCCAACTATTTTAGTAGAAAGAGTAGGGCAAAAACTGGAAGTAGTGATGAGCAGTTTTTGGGCGAGGATAAAGAGTGGCTAATTATTTATACCAAACAAAAAGCAAAGGAGATGGATGTTGCTTATTTTATTTTTGGACATCGACATTATGCGATTGATTTTAAAATAAATGAAACAACAAGGTATATTAATTTAGGAGATTGGATTCGCCTATACACCTATGGTGTTTTTGACGGAACTACGATGCAATTGTTGGAGTGGAAAAAATTATAATTAATTCAATATTATGCAACTAGACCAAGAATTTTTAAGTAATCCAATTAGAAGCTATTTATATATATTGGCTATTTTAGTAGGCACATTTATTTTTAAAAGATTCATCTCTCGTTTTTTTGCAAGTTTAATTTATACTTGGGTTGATAAAAAAAATCATTCTGAATTACGCAAAAGTCATGTGCATCGTTTGGTGGTGCCCATTGAACAATTTTTACTTTTTTTAGTAGCGGTGGTTGCATTGTATGAATTACAATTTCCTGTATTATGGGATGTGCATTTATTTAAAGTGAGTTTGCAACAGGTGATTGAGTCTGTTATAAAATTACTATTCATTATTTTATTAATTAGGGTGTTTATCCGTACACTTGAATTTGTAGCAATCATATTGGAAGAAAAATCAAAATTAACCAAATCACTTTCGGATGATCAGTTGGTTTTGTTTTTTCGTGACTTTTTTAAAGTGATATTATACATCATTGGCGCCTTGTTAATTTTGCGCTATGTATTCAATGAAAATATCGGCAATCTGGTTACCAGCTTAAGTATCGTGGGTGCAGCCGTAGCCTTATCTATGCGCGAAAGTTTGGAAAATATCATTGCCTCCTTTATTATATTTTTTGACAAACCTTTTTCAGTGGGAGACTTAGTGAAAGTGAATAATTTCACTGGCACTATTGAAAAAATCGGATTAAGAAGTACGCGAATTCGAACACAGGACAAAACATATATCACTGTTCCTAATAAACAAATGGTAGATACCATTGTTGATAATATTAGTTGCAGAACAGAACGTAAAATAGAAATGGATTTGCAAATAAGTGTTATTACTTCTGCAGATGCCTTGACTAATTTCGCTTCCTTTATGCGTTCCGAAATTGCGAAACACCTTCCGATAATTAGTAGTTCGGTTTTTGTATCTGATGCAGGGAAGCAATTTCATACCATCCACATTGAATGTTTTATTTCAATGGAAACCGATTTGAATATTTTTCAGCAATTGCGTGAAACTTTAAATTTGAAAGCGGTGGCATATGCGAATGCACATCAAATTCATTTTTCCGAAAAAGGGTAGTTATAAATTTTCTTTTAGCGTAATTAAAAAACTTTTTAAATTTTTTAAGCTATTTAAAACAGCAATGTTTTTTTCCGCCTTTTCCTTATTATTTTTTAAATAAGTTTTAGCACCATCAATGGAATATTTTTTTTCACGAAGTAGGAAATGAATTTGTTTTAATAATTCAATATCCTGTACGCGGAATAGGCGATCACCTTTTCGTGTTTTACGCGGTTGAATTTGCTTGAATTCTTTTTCCCAGTATCTAATTAAGGAAGTATTTACATTAAACCAATGGGCCACTTCGCCAATAGGGTAGTATAATTTTTTTTCCAATATCTCCGCCGAAGGGATGTTTACTTTTCCCATCTCTGCATCCATGGAGGCAAATGATTTTCGACCTCTTTTTTGAATAGTTGCACTTGTATTTAAATGTTGTGCCGATCTTGATACAAGTGGTAAGTCATCTTCTGCTACTTGATTTACAATGGGTGCTGCATATGACGGAGTGGTGGCAGGCTTTACAATTGGCTTTGCCTGCTTGTTTGATTTAATGGACTTGGGTGCTGCGATAGGAACATGGCTGCTCATATCGTTTCCAAATAAGTCCAATTGTTGTAAATCTCTTGCCATAGTTCAAAGTTAGGGTTCTATTTAATTGAACTAGTCCTTATAAATGATTGGTGGATAAATTGTTAAGTAATCTGTACTTTTGTATATGCGCCTGTTTATCCTTACTGAATCTGACTTTGACATTCCTGCACTAGTTATTTATCAAAAAGTAGTGGATATAATTATTGCTGGAAATGCATCAGCGCAATTACATTTTTATATTGTTGGAGACCATATTCCGCCCCATTTTCAGGAAGCATATACCGCCAACGAAAGCAATGTAACTATTATTAAAACCAGGGAGGCGGAACAATTGGTGCTTCAAGTAACCAATGCCATGGTGGTGCATTTTGGTGCTAATTTAAAAGGAAGTGCTTCATTTCCGCATTATTTCATTCCCTTAACTTACCCCAACATCGATAAAACAAGCTCCTTTTTTAATAACATCCTACAACAACATAAATTCAAAAATTATATAAAAAAAGCGGTCGGTGTATTTTTTGTAAACCAATGGGCCCAAGCTACTTTTAGTAGCAATTATAAAAAAGAAATTACAAGCTTTCAACATGCTGTTTTGCCTGGGGTAGTACCTCCCGAATACGATTGGCTTATTTTATCTGAAACGAAATCAGATTTGACGCAAGGGTCAAATTATTTTTTATGTTTTATGCAGCCATCTAATTTTGTTGCTACTTTAAAAGAGTTTTCCCATTTTAAAAAATGGCAACAAACAACTATGGCCATGGTTTTTGTTTTTGATACTTATAAGCAATGTGCTATTGCGGAGGATTTATTAAAAGGGTATAAATACAAAGAATCTATTTTTATAAAGTGCATTCATGAAGTAAAGATGGAGTGGATTGCGGCTTCGTATGCTATTTTTTGGGGGCATATTAATTTTAATAAAACTTGTTGGATACAATGGGGCATTCATTATGATGTGCCTCATTTAATAGATGAAAAAAATAATATCCCTGAATCTTGGTTAAGGGCTGGTGAAGTATTTTCATTTGATATATCCGCCTCCTTATCAGATCATTTTAAATTATATTATAGGGATGAAGTGTATCGCCAAGCTCGCGCCAATATGGGATCAGAGTGGTTATCTAATTTAGAAATGATTGCCCCAGCAAACGGGAGTGTTAAAATTCCGGTTGACTTAAAACCTTAGGGTGTATCTTATGTAATAAAATAGTATTTTTGCGTTACAAAATTACATTATGCATCAATCAACTATTAATGTTCTGATAGATTTAGACGAACAAAAAATTCCCCAAAATATTAAATGGTCCGCTTCCGATAGTACTGCCAATGAAACACAAGAAGCCAGAGCGATGATGCTTACGTTGTGGGACCCAACCGATAAAACCGCTTTGCGTATTGATTTATGGACGAAAGATATGATGGTGGATGAAATGGCCGATTTTTTTTATCAGAATTTAATGGGCATGGGCGAAACCTATTTAAGAGCAACACAGGATCAAGCAATGGCCAATGATTTTAAAGAATTTGCGTACTCGTTTTATAAAAAATTTAGTGCTAGTCAAATAGCAGAAAACAAATAAATAGTTAAAGTTATGAGTTTAGAAACTGAAGTGATGTCCTTGATGAAGGATGCAATGAAAAATAAGGATGAAGCAATGTTAAGAGGCTTAAGAGCGATCAAAGCTGAAATCATAAAAGGAATTAAAGTTGTTGCAAAAATTAGTAAAGCAACGTAAGGATTCTTTATCCATTTATGAACAACAAAATAGGCCCGATTTGGCAGTTAAAGAATCAGAAGAAATTGCCATCATTGAAAAGTTTTTACCTGCGCAAATGAGTGAGGAGGCTGTGAAAGCCGCTGTGCAAGCTATTATTAGCGAAGTAGGTGCCTCAGGTCCGCAGGATTTAGGAAAGGTAATGGGCGTGGCAACGAAACAACTTGCGGGGCAAGCGGATGGTAAAGTAATTTCAGCGATTGCTAAATCACTTCTTACTGCATAATATATGTGGATAGATATTTTAACAGGCACCCTATTGATTGTTGCAATTTTGCAAGGTATTCGTAATGGATTCATTAAAGCCCTGCTTTCCTTTTTTTCCTTCTTCATAGGATTAATTGTAGCCTATCAACTAGCAGGTTGGGTAGCCAGACTATTAAAAGAATATACAAAAATTGAAAGCCATTGGTTGCCTTTCATTTCTTTTGTTATAGTGTTGTTGGCGGTATTATTTTTAATCAGATGGATTTCAGGTTTATTGCAGCAAACTGCTGAGGTTTTAATGTTAGGCTGGTTGAATAAATTATTGGGCATCGTACTATACGGCTTTATATATTTTACTATTTGGAGTGCCTTGGTCTATTTTTTACAAATGTTAGGGGTACTGGAAGCGGTTAAAATGAAAGATGCGTATAGTTATTCTTATTTACAAAAGTGGTGGCCCTATTGTATGGATAAAATGAGTCAGTGGCTGCCCTTTATCAAAACAACCATTGCCAGTTTCCCAAATCCATTTAAGTAAGTATTTACATCTTCTAACTGATTGATAGTTATACACTTCATCTTTATTTGTGCGCATGTATGAGTGTTATGATTTCATTAAATTTTGCATTTTCAAAACAGGTTATAATTGCCCAATTTTGACATTATTTACAATGATTTAAGTATCTTTAACCGCATTGCAAAATGATAAATTAACTATTCATTAAGTGTAGGTTACTTATCGTTTCAATTTTATTTATAATGGAATACGAAATACAAAAAGACGGAAAATTTAATTACCTAGAAATAGGCGAAGGCGAAACGCTTTTACTTTTACATGGCCTTTTCGGCGCCCTAAGTAATTTTTCTGGTTTAATTGAAAAATTCAGACTTACACATAAAGTGGTGGTTCCAATAATGCCATTATTTGACATGGATTTATTACATACTTCAGTCACTGGTTTGGCTAAATATGTGGAACAATTCATTGAAGCAAGGGGGTATCAAAATATTCATTTGTTAGGCAATTCACTTGGAGGTCATGTAGGATTAGTATATATTTTAAAACATCCTGAAAAAATTAAATCACTTATTTTAACTGGCAGTAGCGGGTTGTATGAAAATGCAATGGGAGGAATTGGTGGATGAGGTTTTTGAAATTACGCGTAATCGTTTAAAAGTGATTAAAGTACTTGCATTGGCTAAAAGTGCAATTCGAAATAACTTAGGTGCTGAGTTAAATGAAATTAAGCAACCCACCTTATTGATTTGGGGTAAAAATGATTCTGTAACACCGCCATTAGTAGGCGAGGAGTTTAATAAATTAATTCCGAATAGTCAGTTGCACTTTATTGATAAATGTGGTCACGCACCCATGATGGAAGTACCAGATGAATTCAATGCAATTTTAGAAAAGTTTTTAACTGAACTACCTAAATAAATCGAAATGTTAGCTTCCTCCATCGCTATATCCAGTTTTCCATTGCTTCATTTTGAAGATAAAGTATCCTTTGCATTGCAATGCATGGAGGATTATGATATACAGCATCTTCCATTAGTAAAGGAGGAATATTTTGTTGGGTTAGTGAACAAAGAGGACGTTTTAAATCTTGATACCGATCAAACATTAATCCATTTAGCCGACCAACTTACGCGTGTAGGCATTTTAGGTTCCATGCATTTCACCGCGGCCTTGAATTTATTTTCTAAAAATGAGTTGTCGCTTTTACCGGTGTTAAATGAGCAACAGGAATGTACTGGCGTGATACTTCAAAAAAATTTAAATGATTTATTGGCTAAATTTTTAGGCGTAGATAATCCAGGCGCCATTATTGTGGTTTCGGTATCACCTTATCAATATTCACTAGCTGAATTAAGCCGGCTCGTTGAAACGAATAATGCGCAAATATCCCAGTTAAATACCAACTTCGACGAGGCAACTGGGGCACTTATTATTACTATAAAGTTAAATAAGGAAGAAGCGGATGTGATTATAGCCACACTTCAAAGATACAACTATCAAGTACTTCATTATTTTGGTAACACCATCATGCATAATGATATTGAAGATCACTACCACCATTTAATGAACTATTTAGATGTCTAATTATTTTAGGTTTTTATTTCTTTTTTTATTTTCTATCATTTGCATTTCCACTAATTTGAATGCGCAAATCCGTATTAACAAAATACAGGTGGAGGGAAATAATCGAACAAAAAATTATATTTTATTACGAGAGTTGCCTTATCATGCAGGCGATCAAATTAATAAAGACTCATTAATAATTTTAAATACCTTATCTCAACAGCAACTCTTTAATACTTCTTTATTTTTATCTGTAAAAGTAACCCCTGTATTTCCATTAATCAATGATAGTAGTATAGTTGACATACAAATTCAAGTAAAGGAAAGATGGTATTTTATACCCAAACCCTATTTCAAGTGGGTCGATCGTAATTTTAGTCAATGGTGGAATGAGCAAAACCGAAGTTAACTATAACCAAAAGGAATTTAATTATACCACGCAAAAGGACAAGCAAGTATTTTCGAAAACCAATGATGTCGTTCGCAAAGGTTATCGTGCCAATCTAAACTTAACTTATCGTCCTAACTTATTTGAGCGACATTCATTACAGTTGGGCTATGGTAAAGAGCAGTTATCTGATTCTGGATTTTTAATACAGCCCAATTTTTTAGCGAGTCATAAAAAAGCAATGACTTATGGAGACATCACTTTAGGGTATACCAAAATTGCATTTGACTATAATGCTTATCCCACCAGTGGCGCCGCGACTGAATTGGTTTTATTTCAACGTTTTTCCGAAGGGGCACCATTCACTTCCATTCAGTTCAGAAAATTAAAAGCACATTCGTTTTCGAAACATAACTTTATTTTCATTGAAACCAATTCACAAGTTAAATTTTTACCTAATGATAACTATTTGGATGGTCGCTTAATGGGCTATGGCAATTTGCAAATGAATGGCTTAGAATATTATGTAGTTGATGGGAATGCGGCGACCATTTTCAAAACGGCTTTTCATCATTCCTTAGGCAGCATCACGGTTAAAAATCCATTAACTCAGAAGTTTTTACCTGAAGTGAAATATGATTTTTGGATTCGCATTTTTAGCAATTTAGGGTATGTATATAGTGATCGCCCATCAAATACCAATAAACTATCAAA
>RFZW01000069.1 GCA_009920495.1 Chitinophagia bacterium | reverse complement strand
TTTACGGCGCAAAAATATACTTTTTGTTAAAAACGAAGTATTTTATTTGCCTTTTTGTTTACACAATTTAACCCTTATTTGAAATAAAGGGTTCATTTGGCTGTTTTTGATATAAAAGCAGGCAAAATCAAGGTAATCTGACCTATTGCGGACCTAAATTTTGCTAGATAATACTTAGTTATTCACAAGAACAAAGAAGGGTGAGTGGCTAGGAAAAGCTTCGTGGATTATATCTGCCCAAATTAGGATTTATTGTCTTTTTGTTTTTGCTTTAAAATACCCCTGATCTCATGTTGCTGCTCCATGGGGATGGTTTCCTTACTTACTAAAAAAAAGGACTTCGGGCCAAAATAGAGATGGAAGAAATAAGGGCTTTCAAAATAGTAGGTGAGCTCGGACCATTGCCATTGTGCCTCCGCATTTTCTGAAACCAAATTGGCCCCATGTTGGTTATAGCTAAATTCCCAATTGGATTTAAATAATTTTGTTTTCTTATAAAAAATAATTGGAAGCAGGTACCAAAAAAGTAACATTAAAATTAACCACAAAACCGAACCAAACAAGAAAAGCTCTGGTCGTATCTTTTTTTGAAATAATAATACTGCAGTTACGATCGCATAAATATTTACCGCAATCATTAAGCCTTTAATTTCTGATTGCTTTATAAAATGATATCGAAGCGCTTGTAATACTTCCTTTCTGTTATAACTAATTAAAAAAGACATGTATGAATAATTACTGTTAAGGAAACAAAGTTACTACACCAAAGAGGTATTGGACGATAAATTTTAAAATATTGTGGTATATTTAAAATAAAATAAGCATGCCGAAATATATTCACTTCGCAATTTTAACTTGGGCATTCTTACTTTGTGCTTGCGCTAAAGCGAGTAATACCAATACCACCAATACCCCTATTGTAAGTGATACTAGTTTTTACGCAAAGGGCGCCGATATCGGTTGGCTAAGCCAAATGGAAAATGAGGGCAAAAAATTTTATGACGCTGCTGGCAAACAAATGGATTGTATTGAATTATTAAAAAGTAAAGGAATCAATTCCATTCGCTTACGCGTATGGGTTAACCCTAGCACCATATATTGTGGCACTAGTGATGTAATTGCACAAGCCAAAAGAGCACAAAACTTGGGTATGAAAATTATGATCGATTTTCATTATAGTGATTGGTGGGCTGATCCAGGCAAACAAAACAAACCTGCTGCATGGAAAACATTGAATTTTGATGCACTTACTACTACCTTATATACTTACACCAAGGAGGTCGTTACCCAATTAAAAAATAATGGCATTACCCCAACCTGGATTCAAATTGGAAATGAAACCAATGATGGTATGCTTTGGGAGGATGGTCGCGCTTCAAAAAGTATGGGAAATTTTGCTGCTTTATTAAATGCAGGCGCAAAAGCAGTGAGAGAAACAAGTCCAAATACAAAAATTATTGTACATATTTCCAATGGCTATGACAATGGCATGTTTCGATGGATGTTTGATGGCTTAAAAACAAATAAAGTAGATTATGATGTCATCGCAATGTCATTGTATCCTGATCCTAATAATTGGCAAAACACCACTGACCAATGCTATAATAATATGTTAGATATGGTTACCCGCTATGGTAAGCCCATCATGATTAGCGAAGTAGGTATGGATGTTTCAAAAGCAACCGAATGCAAAAACTTTTTAATGGACATCATTAAAAAAAATAAATCACTAGCCAATAACATGGGGCTCGGTGTTTTTTATTGGGAACCACAATGTCATAATAATTGGCAGGGCTATAATATGGGCGCATTTTCAAATGATGGAAAACCAACAATTGCAATGGATGCATTTTTGAATTAATCACAGCATCAAATACTACCAATGAAAAAAGCCTTCCTTCGCATTTGCGAAGGAAGGCTTTTAATTTTATACAAAAACTTGAACTAGTTCTTAACCATTGTATAGGTTTTAGCAACAGGGTCTAAAACAAATGTATATGATCCAGCAGCAGCAACAGCAATGTTGGCACCACCATCACTCAATACACCACCTGAGCCACCTAAGTTAACGCCCCAGTTGTGATTTTTTCTAAACTTAACCTCACCTGCAGCCAACGTAGTAGTCAATGACCATTTACCATTACTATTATTACACTTCATGTTTACATCTGATCCCCATCCACCTGAAGTAGCAGATCCAATCAATCCCCATGTTTGTAATTCATAAGTAATTTTATTGGTGTTCAAATCAGCAGTGACTAAAAAGCTCTCAGTAGCATAAGTAACGCCATCTGTTGTAAATGCAGTAGGTCCTACTAAATTTCCACCAGCTACAGCAATACTTCCTGCACTAGATCCAGCACCATATTCAGGCGCACCCCATGACTTTTTCTTTAACAATTTGAATTCTTGCGCAGAAGCAGTAAATAAGATAACGCCTTTGTAAACGCCATCACCAGTAGCAGATACTAAACTATCCGCTGTGGTTGGATCCCATCCTTGATAAGCTCCTGGCATATACAAAGTACCTTTCAATGCAAAAGGTGTAACGCTCACTGTTTTTACATTGGTATAAACAGCGGCAACACTTGATGAAATGGTTGATTTTACTCTGAAATCAACATTCGCAGCCACTTCAGGCACTAAGTTCATCGCAAGTAAAATATCATTTAAATCTAAATGAGTTAAAGATTTAGAAGTAACACCCGCTTCAAGGATAATTTCCTTAGCCCCTGCAAAACTTGTACCTGCTTTAGCAATTTGTAAAGTATTAGTAGCTGCAGCACTAAATCCAAAATCGGCTGGCGTAAAGCTAGCCTTCACCGCTTCCACTGTTAAGTTGGGTTTTGAAAGCACCACTGAACTCACAGAAGTAGTTAATACCCCTGGTACAGCAGTTGAACCCAAAGTAACCATTTCACCTTCTTTTTTACAAGCGATAAGTAATACACCAAAGGTGACTACTAGAAGGATTTTATTTATTATTGTTTTCATGTTTTTCATTTTAAAGTAATAAATCAAAATTAATAATTAGGATTCTGCTTTAAATTTGGATTTGCAGTAAGATCGTCCGTTGGTATTGGGTAAATCTTTCTCCAAGATTCAACACCTTTACCAGCTTTCACATCTCCTTTCCAAGGCCAAACATAAGTGCTTGTTGTGAATTTATCATCAAAACGGATTAAATCTGTTCTTCTGAAACCTTCCCAATACAACTCACGTGCTCTTTCATCCAAAATTTGATCAAGTGTGTAAGAGGTAATGTTACCGCTCTTGTTACCAATAGCACGCTCACGCAATTTATTGATATAAGAAATAGCAGTCGCATCTGATCCTCCGCCGCCGCCACGCTTAACAGCTTCTGCATAAATTAAATACATTTCAGCCAAACGGAACAAAGGCATATCAATGTCAACCTGCGTTGCATCTGATCCATTGGAACCATCGCTTTTAATGTTTTTAAATTTAGTGATGCCATAGCCATCTTTAAAGTCACCAATGTCATTTATTTCAACACCATTGTTACCAGTAAAGAACTGCGCACGTTGGTCAGGATTTGAAACAGTGTATGATAATGCACCTGGTTTTACAGTTAACACTACTTTATAATAACCACCATCTGTTTTAATGTTATCACCGTTTGCTTCCAAGGATAAATTAGCACCATTATCACCGTAGTTTTCAGACCAATCACTGTTTACTCTAATTTTCCATTCCCCACTTAAAAATTTAACATACGCAACAAAAACGCCAGCAGTTGCAGTAGGATAAAAAGGAACATCTGGTGTAGCACCCCAGTTGTTTACCGCTGAACCTACTAAGCCATATTTACTAGCAGTGCCCAATGTAGAAGTTACCGCAGGTAGGTTTAAGTCATATGTAAAAGTGTTCACTAAACCTTTTGTGGTTCTAATACCACCCCAACCGCCATCAATACCAAAATCAGAAGCCTTCATATTACCACCCACCGCAGCGTGTGTTAAGAAGGTTGTACCGCCCCAGTTGGTGGTGAATTTACCATCATAGTTGATAGTTAAAATAAACTCAGGGTTATTTAAGTGATTATCTGCTCTCATTATTTTAGTGTAATCAGGCAATAAGCTATAACCAGTAACTGCGATTACCTTACTTGCGTAAGTGATGGCATCGGTATTTTTATCAGCACCTGTATACACTTTTGCATTTAAATAATTACGTGCAAGTAATGCCCAAGCAGCAGCTTGATCCGCTCTTCCATACTCATTTGCTTTTGGCGCAGCAAGTAAAGGTTCAATTTCCTTCAATTCTTTTTCAACATAAGCGAAAAGATCTGCTCTTGAAATTTGCTTAGGTAATTCACTACCCATGGCAATTGAATCCGTAATGAAAGCAGGGCTTCCAAACAAATCCATTAATACGGAATATTGATATGCTCTTAAAAATCTTGCTTCTGCTTTGAATCTTTTGATATTATCAACATCTGTTCCAGTGATCCCTCTTTTTGCAAGATTCGCATCACTTGCTTGTCTGATAAAATCATTCGCTACCGTAATTTGATAAAATGAACGGTAGTACAATGCTTTAATGAATTGGTTATTTGCAGACCAGTTCATTTTGTGAAAATCAGGTAATCCTGCATCACCCCATGATACCACAGCTTCGTCTGTAGGTAATTCTTGTGCATTCCAGTAAAGACGGAAAAAATCCGAAAATCCACCATCGATACCTTGAATATCACCGCCACCGTTTGCGCCATTATTTCCACCCAATGCAAAGGCACCATACACTTTAGCGAAAGCCTTTTTATAACCATCTACCGAGCTATATACCACATCGGCAGTGATGTCATTTGTAGGTAATACATCAAGTTTTTTTACGCAAGCTCCAAATAGGATTGCAACAAAACTCAACGTTAACCCAACTTTATATAAATTATTTTTCATAGTTGTTTGTTTTGTATTGATTAAAAATCAAAATTTAAGCCTAATGCAAATACACGAGGTCTAGGATAAAAATTATTATCGATACCACCACCAATTTCAGGATCTAATCCTTTGTATTTAGTAATGATGAATGCATTTTGAATACTTGCGTTAAATCTTAAATTTGCTTTATCCTTAAATACTTTACCTGCATTGTAGCCAATGTTAATATTGTCTACTCTTAGGAAGGAAGCATTTTGAATATAATAATCACTCATTAATTGATTCACCCCATTTTGTGTAAAGCCTGTTTCTAAAATATTTCTTGAAGCATTACCATTATGAGTAGCTAAACTTGAGATGGCTCTGAAAGTACCTAAAGTGCTATACACGTTATTATACATGTAATTACCCACATTCGCTCTTACCACAACACCAGCATTCCATTTTTTGTATGTCATATTTGATGTAAATCCTAAGAAAATTTTAGGATCCACACTTTGGTATTGGTATTGGTCTTTATCATTAATAACCCCATCCTTGTTACGATCAACAAACAATCCTTCAATTGGTTTTCCAGCAGCATCATATACTTGTTGGAAAACATAAAAAGATCCTCTGTTGTATCCTACTGAATTAATCATGATTGTGTTTCCCACACCACCAGAAATACCACCATATTTGTTACCAGGATAATTAGGATCTGGAGAAATAGTTAAGTTGGTAATTTTATTTTCATTGTAAGTATGCAAATTCAATCCTAATTCCACACCCTTATTTTCCATATCACCCACATTCGCAATTACTTGGTTAGAGAAGTTCGCACCTGCTGGTTGTCCTACCAAGTTCAATAAATCAGAAGTTACTTTTTTGTAAACATCTAAACTACCAGTCAACTTATTGTTAAAAAAGCCAAAATCTAAGGCTAAGTTCGTAGTTGCTGTTTGCTCCCACTTCCTTCCACCATAATAACCACCTGGCGCATACATATTGTAAAAAGTATTTCCAAATTGGTATTTTCCTTGTTGTCCACTTAATGCATAATAGGATAAGTAGTCATAGTTACCAATACCATCTTGTTGCCCTGTTTCACCATAACCAAATCTTAATTTCAATGCAGAAATTACTTTTGATTGCTTAAACATATTCTCTTCCGCTAAGTTCCAAGCAGCCGCAAAGGAAGGGAAGGTTGCAAAGCGATTGTCCGCATTAAATCTTGATGATCCATCCTGACGAATAGATGCTGTTAATGAATACTTACCTTTTAATGCATAGTTAAATCTACCATAAAATGACACTAATCTGTTTTCAGGAATATCATAAGGGAAATTAGGTGCAGTGACTACAGTACCATCTTCTGTTAAATCATTGAAATTGAAATTCTTTGATTTAAATTCTTGATACGCATAACCAGCAATCACATCAAATTTACTTTCGATATTTGCAACATATTTAGAGTAGTTCAAGTAAGACTCGGTCAATAAGTTAGAATTTTCTTGTTTGTATTGATTGTTAACACCACCCTTGCCATTAAAACGTTTATATGTAGCCGCAGCAGTACCAGGTATAAAAATAGTACCTGAACCATTGGAAATATCAATACCCACATTCGTATGTAATCTTAGGTCCTTAAAGAAGGGTAAAGTATAATCAATGTCCGCATTTGCAATGGTTCTGTTCACATTACTTAAATCCTGCTTTTGCATTAATAATCCTACAGGATTTTTTGCCGCTAAGCCTGCTAAGCCAGTAGTTGAACCTGCATCCAACCACTCATAAAAGCCACCAAAAGCACTTGCATTTGATGAATATACCGGCTTGGTTGGATCAAAGCTAACTGCATTTCCAATAGCTCCTTGATCTGCGAAACGACTTTTACTAAAAGAAGTTTTTGCATTTAAATCTATTTTTAATGCATTCTTGAACAAACGTGGGCTTAAATTTAAACCAACAGTGGTTCTATCTAGCTTACCAGTTTTCAACACCCCTTCTTGAGACAATGAAGCGACTGAAAAACGATAAGGCATCAACTTAGTAGCACCAGAAGCGCTAAAGTTATTTTCAAAAGTTACTGCACTTTGATAAATTTGTTTTTGCCAATCAGTTTTATCAGTTCCTAATAATTTCTTTTGTGCTGCAGTACCATTCGCGTTTACGTATGTAGTATACTCGTCAGCACTTAATACATCCACATAATTAGCCACTTGTCCAACTGAAGTTTGAGAACTAAAATTATACTTCGTTTTTCCTTGTGCCCCTTTTTTAGTGGTAATGATAATTACACCATTAGAAGCACGAGATCCGTAGATCGCTGCTGCAGATGCATCCTTTAAAATAGTAAACGACTCAATGTCATTTGGATTGATTAAAGAAAGTGGATTTGCAATACCTGCAATACCATTATTACTTAAAGGAACATTATCAATAACGATTAAAGGATCATTACTTGCATTAAGCGAAGCACCACCTCTAATTCTGATAGTACTTCCTGAACCAGGCGCACCACCATTTGAAGTTATTTGCACACCCGCTACTTTACCAGCAATTAATTGTTCAGGACTCGTTAATTGTCCTTTCACAAAGTCCTTAGCAGAAACGTTAGCTACGCTTCCTGTTAAGTCCTTTTTGCGAACGGAACCATAACCAATTACGACAACATCGCCTAATTGATCGGAATTTTGTGTCAAAGCAACATTGATGTTAGTTTGACCTGCGATAGATACTTCCTTAGATGCATAGTTCAAAAATGAAACTACCACTGTATTTTCTGTAGCAGCAACTTTCAAAGAAAAAGTACCATCCGAAGATGTACTCACTCCTTTATTAGTTCCTTTTACAACGACAGAGGCTGCAACCAAAGGAGATCCATCTTTGGCGTCGGTTACCTTACCAGTAACCGTACGATCTTGCGCAAATGCTGGCAAGCAGATAACTGCTAGCAACAAAGCAACAAGTGTTTTTTTCATGTTCATAGATTTACGATTTCAAGTTTAAGAATTGTTAATTTGTAATTAAAAGTTTATTGATTTTTTGTTTTTGGTTTAAAGTGATGGATATGAAATACATGCCCGGCATTTGCATGCGTGCATTTTTATTAATAATAAATTGTTGACTCCCCTTTTGCTTGTATCCAGTATACAACACACCGCAATCATTTCCATTCATATCATAAGCATGTATGCTTAATTGACCGCTTTCCGTTAACTGATAATTGATGGTGGCACTTGTTCTTAAAGGATTAGGGGTAATGGTCACTGGAATTTTTAATTCAGGCATATCAGGATTCAATACATCGGTGATGGTCACCGTAGAAATATTTTTATTTGCATACACATAATACTCTCCAGGTTGCAAAGTAATAGAAGCAGAACCGCCCACCACAGATTGGTACTTATTGGTATACATACTGTACCAAATGCCATCAGATGGGAAAGGCACATTCGCTGTAGCAGGATTAACATCAAAATTACCCAATACCACTAATTTTATAGAGTCCCCATTTAATTGCATTGATTTTACAACACCAGTGGAGGTAACTGTATATTTATTTGAAATGAAGTCGTTCGTATAGGATGGGTTATTTCTCAATTTTAAAAATTGTGCATAGGCATTATACAAGCCTTTTCGATTGGTGTTCGCTAAATAATCCCACTTAATTGGTTTCATTGATAAACGACAATTATTATTCACTGACAAATCGGTACAAGTATTAATAGAATAATCATACCCCAATTCCCCAAATTGCCACATGGTTTTTGGTCCAGGCGTTAAAGCCCAAAACGCAGCCGCCATTTCATTACGCTTTAAACCAGTAGCCAAATCACGCGTCGAATAAGCGCCGCTTGTATTTCCATACATGGTATTCTTATACATTAATCTTTCTTCATCATGGCTTTCCATATAGGTGACCAAATGTTGTTGATTCCAACCACGACCATTTGCAAATGCATTATTAAATGATGCATCCGTAGTAAAACCCATGGTCGCTTGATTAAAATTATAATTTGCATTGCCCCACAATAACATACCATAATCCGCCAATTCCTTTTCCTCGGTGTTGTCTGCAAAATGCTCTAAAATGCAATAACTATTATTCGACGCCTTTTGCATCGTATCATAAATATTTTTCCAAATGGTAATACGAGATGCATCATACGCACCCCAAGCATTTACATCTGTTGGATTATTCTTTTGCGTAAAGCCTTTGGACAAATCCCATCTAAATCCATCAATATGATATTGTGTTAGCCAATGTTTAACCACATTCGAAACTAGTTGCTTGGTTGCAGGGGATTCATGATTAAAATCATTACCTACATTAAATGGATGTTTTGCGGCTGTATTTAACCAAGGATTGTTTGCAGCAGGAGCACTTGCCTTACTATCCCAATACATTTGAGCTAAAGGAGAAGATCCAAACACATGATTTAAAACCATATCCATGATCACCGCAATCCCTTTGGCATGAGCTGAATCAATAAATTCTTTAATTGCCAATTCAGTACCATAAAATTTATCAGGCGCAAAAAAGAAACTTGAATTATAACCCCAACTATCATTACCCTCAAATTCTGAAAAAGGCATGAGCTCAATAGCATTAACACCTAATTTTTTTAAATAGTTAAGCTATCCTTTAATGTTTGGAAATTTTGCTTTTGAACAAA
>RFZW01000068.1 GCA_009920495.1 Chitinophagia bacterium | reverse complement strand
AAAAAGCGAGATACAGCAATGCACTTAAAGCTTATTTGGGCTAGTAGTTTAAAATATTATCAAGCCCCTTCAATCTTAGGATTAGACGGGGCTTTTTTTTAGGTGGGATTTATTATAGAATTTTGAATAAGAAATAAAGAAGTTATGGAAACAGAAAAAGTAAGCATTTTAATTATAGGTTCAGGCCCCGCAGGTTATACTGCTGCTATATATGCAGCAAGGGCAAATATGAAACCTTTATTATACCAAGGAATTCAACCCGGTGGTCAATTAACAATTACCACAGAGGTCGAAAATTATCCAGGATTCCCAGATGGTATTCAAGGCCCTGATATGATGGTCAACTTTGAAAAACAAGCGGCTCGGATGGGTGCTGATATTCGCTATGGTCTAGCAACTAAAGTTGATTTTAGTGGGGAGGTTAAAAAAGTATGGATTGATGATGAAAAGATCATTGAAGCGGATGCCGTAATTATTTCAACAGGCGCTAGTGCTAAATGGTTAGGTATACCAAGTGAAGAAAAATTTAATGGATTCGGAGTGAGTGCATGTGCTGTTTGTGATGGTTTCTTTTTTAAAGGAAAAGAAGTAGCGATTGTTGGAGCTGGTGATACTGCTGCTGAAGAAGCACATTATTTATCAAAAATGTGTACTACCGTGCATATGATTGTTCGTAAAGATCAAATGCGTGCAAGTAAAGTAATGCAGGATCGCGTTTTAAATACACCAAATATTAAAATGTATTTCAATAGTGAAACAGATGAAATTTTAGGAGACAAAACAGTACAAGCGGTAAGAATCAAAAATACCAAAACCAACACTTTACAAGAAATTCCAGTAAGTGCTTTTTTCGTTGCCATTGGACACCAACCAAATAGCGGTATATTTTCTGAGTTTATTAAAACAGATGAAACTGGTTACATATTGACGGAGCCAGGTACCACTAAAACAAATGTTCCAGGTGTATTTGCTTCAGGGGATGTGCAAGATAAAAACTATCGTCAAGCAGTAACAGCTGCTGGAAGTGGATGTATGGCTGCCTTAGATGCAGAAAGGTATTTAACTGCAAAAGGGCACTAAAATAAAATTCATGTCAACAAATCAAACCATGCGTATTAGTCTGAACAAATTATTATTTGTGGGCTATCATGGTTTATACCCTGAAGAAAAAAAATTAGGTAATAATTATTCTGTTGAAATTGATATTGACTTTACACCCAAGCAAGGAGTTATTGATCAATTGGATCAAACCATTGATTATGTTCATGTATATGCAATTGTAAAAAAATGGATGGAAATCCCAACACCTTTATTAGAAACTTTAGTTGGTAAAATAGCAGATGATATTTTGTCATCGCAAACCTTAGCTAATAAAGTATTTGTAAAAATTACCAAGCTTCATTTGCCCATACCTTCCTTTGAAGGAAATGTGTCCGTTAAAATTGAAAAATCTAGGAGTTAAATTTTCTTGTCTCCGTTATTTGCGTCCAAATATAATACTACTGAACATAGCACTATATTTTCTTATCCTTCCAGCGATATGATTTAATATAAAGGTAAGAGGGTACTAACAAAGTTAACCAATAAATAATTTCGCACATCCATCCTATAGTGATCGGAAATTGATAATATTCAATCGTCACATACGCATAAATCAAATAAATAATTATAGCTACAAATTCAATGGCTAAATTAATTTTTGATTGACCTGTACCCGTAACTCCGTTTAACCAAATAGTAGCAATAGACATAATTAATAAAGCAATGGAAACGACCCTTAACACAGGGATGCCTTCCTGCATAAAACCTGCTCCTTGTCCATAAATGGATAAAAATTGATGCGCAAATACATTCAATAGTATACAAACGCCTAAAGCAAAGCCAAAACTCCATTTAGCAATTTTATTAATTAATGGAATTACTTTGTCCTGCATGTTTTGACCAATAATATTACTCACCATGGTATTGGAAGTGGCTGCAAAAGCCCAAGTAAAGCTGCCAAAAAATCCAAATATATTGCGCATTGAATTGGAAACTGCTAAGGATTGTTCCCCTCTATGTTCAATCAAAATGTAAAATATTTCCCAACTAATAATACTGATCATGTATTGCATCATGATGGGGGAGGATTGCACTAAAATGAGTTTGATATAATCCCATTTAATTTCAAAGTTTTTAAATAACTCAAATCTGGCGCCAATTTTTTGATAATGAATCACTAAATATATAACGAACAAACCCATCACTTCTGAAATAATGGAAGCATATGCTGCTCCATTTAAGCCCATTGCGGAAAATCCAAAATGACCAAATATCAAACTATAATCAAAAAATATATTAAACGCTGCTTCTGTAGCCGTGCCAATAATCAAAAAATTACTTTGATTCGTCCCTACGAGTAATGCATTACGCATTTGATAAATAAACAAAAAGGGGACACCCCAAATTCTAATTTTCAAAAATTCAATCACCGAATTGGCTCTTTGGGTATCATGTAACACGCTATGAAAAATACTAGGAGCAATAAAATAAGTAAATGCGATTGCAATGACCGATAATAATACCGAGATAATAACGCCCTGGTTAAACAATACCCCAATTTCATCCACTCTATTTTCACCTGCGCGACGGGAAATAAGCGCTTGAAGTCCATTATTCAATCCTTGTCCCATCACCCCAAAAATCAAGTAAAACACACCAGTAATGCCACCAATCGCCAAGGCTTCTGAACTTAGGGCACCTAAGAAAATATTATTAATAACAAAATTAACCTGCGGAACCATGATGGCTAAAGCAATGGGCAAGGAAATGGCCAATATCTGTTTACTTGAAACTGTTACCTGTAGGGATGGATTGCTATTGCTATCGCTCATATTGGCAAATCTACAATTAGTTTTTACAATGAACTGCCCCTTTTTTTATAATATTGCATAAGAATTAGAACATGGCAAAGAAAAAAATTGGTATTTACGGGGTATTGGAAAGCACAGCTAATAATAAGGTGGAGGATTTATACCTTATTGTGGATGAATCTGCGATTGCTTTTTCAGTGAAAAATAACATTTCAAATACCTATCAATGTTTTGAATATTTTGTCAACGATCCTGAAAATATTGGATGGAATCAATTGGTGGCTTATTTACAGAATAATTCAAAATTGATTCAAAATACCTATTGTAACATTTATTTTGTGATGAATAACAGTAGTTACATCGTTACAAAAAAATATAACATCGCCGACCACTTATTGTATAAAAATGAACTCTCCTTATTACATGAAGTTTCCCAGGAAGAAGAAGTGCAATTAGCGCCATTAGCAAATGATAAAATGTTGGTGTATTCAATACCTGATCATTTAAATACATTACTAACCCGATCATTTCCAACGGGTAAATGGCATCATTATTCAGAATACCTTTTGCAGCATCCTAAGGATGGGGTTAATGTGACCATGTTTAATAATAACTTTTGTGTAGTGATTCATCAAGAAGGACAATTAAAATTAATTAACCATTTTAAAGTAGGGGGGGATGACCAAAATACCTATACGCTATTAAATACCTGTTCGAATGCAGGTATTGTTCCTAATGTTTTTTCATTAACCATTGCTGGGTTTGATGCAGAACAATTGAATTGGATTAAAACATTGCAAAGATATTTTGCAGATACGACTATATTAATGGCACCGAATGAAGGTATTGGCACTAATTTAAACAAGGAGTTCCCACATCACACTTACGCACCCTATTTTATATTTTAATGAGAATAATCGCTGGACAATATGGAGGTCGACGCATTCATCCACCCCAAAATATGCCGCATACCAGACCCACTACTGATATTGCGAAGGAGGGTTTGTTTAATATTTTGCAAAATAGGGTAAAATTAGACGGCATTAAAACACTTGATTTATTTGGGGGCACTGGTTGTATTAGTTATGAACTTGCTTCAAGAGGGGCAGGGGAATTGACTATTGTTGAGAAAGATCCAATCATGCTTGACTTTATCAAAAAGAATGTGGACTTATTGAAAATTGAAAATGTACAATTAAATAGGATGGATGTTTTTCAGTTTTTAGCTTCTTGTAAACAATCCTATGATATCATTTTTGCTGGCCCACCCTATGCTTTAAATACCATTGACGAATTACCTAAAATTATTGTGCAACAAAAGCTAATTGCACCTGATGGCTATTTTATATTAGAACATACACCGCGCAATGATTATACCCAGTTTGCCGGATATAGTTTCCAAAGAAATTACGGCACCACTATTTTTAGTTTTTTTGCTTGTGTATAACATTCAATAAATTTTCGTAAATTATACTATGTTTAAAGACGAAGCAAGGAAATCCTTATTACAAAAACGTCAAAATTTATCCCAAACGGAATGTATCAAATGGGATGATTTGTTGTTAATACAGTTTCAAAAATTAGATTTTTCAAACATACAGACCATTGGAAGTTTTTATCCAATGGAAAAGCACAATGAACCGAATACAATTTTATTAACCAGCTACTTGCAACAATTTATTCCCGATTTAATCATTGTATATCCTGTAATTGATAAAACATCGGGGACGATGCAATTTCATGAAGCTACTCCCGAACTTCATTTGAATGCGATGGGTATTTATGAACCCAATCAAATTAATATGATTCCTAGTCATGATATTGATTGCTTCTTAGTTCCATTATTGGGTTTTGATTTATTAGGACACCGTCTAGGCTTTGGAAAAGGGTATTACGATAAATATTTTTATACCTGCCATCATCCGCATCATCGTATTGGCATTTCTTATTTTGACCCCATACCAAACATCCAAGATACCCATGAATTTGACGTACCTTTAACCCATTGTATTACGCCTTGGAATAGTTATGAATTTAAATAACCTCTTTTTAAAATCTTTTAGAGTTTTTGAATATAAATTAGCAACATTAAGTAGGGGATATAAAAGAAAAACGGAAGGGTATGCTTTGGCGAATCAATTTACATCTGCACTTGAAATTGGAGATGAGCCTATGCAGTTTCATATAAAGTATCCAAATGTGGCGGTGGCAGTTGGAGAAAGACGCATTGAAGCCATTCCGCAATTAATTCAAGATGTTAGTGGCTGATTATAATATTTTGTTGACCGAGTACGATAATTTGTATTGTGATGATTTTTTTATTCCTACGGGTGATTTAAGAGACGAGCGAAAGTCAGCCAAAAGAGCAAATATTATTATTGTCACTAAATGTCCGGCTAACTTATCTGTAATCGAAAAAGAGGAGATTATAGAAAAGTTAAATCCAGAACCGGAACAACATGTATTTTTTACCACCATCGCCTATGACACGCCCTATCATATTTACAATCCATCAGATCAATGGGTGTTAACCATGCGGGACGAAGTATTACTCGTTTGTGGCATTGCGAATCCACTACCTTTAAAAAATTATATTCACGAAAACTCACATACCTACTATCAAATAAGCTATAGCGATCATCATATTTTCTCCATAGAGGATTTAAATGAGATCAAAGAAAAATTCAATCAAATTAATTCAAAAAGCAAATTAATTTTAACCACCGAGAAGGATGCAGTACGACTTGTAAAATATACAGAATATAAAAACAACAATGGGAACTAAGAAAAAAACAACAAGAAAGGGGAAACCCACAACAAAAAATACAAATATTACCACGAGTTATACAGGCACTTTAGACATTGCTAAATCGGGGATGGGCTTTGTTGTGGTATCAGGTTTGGAAAACGATATATTGGTTTTTCCAACTGATTTTAATACTGCTTTAAAAGGAGATCAAGTACAGGTAAAAATTACAAAAATCAGACAAGGCACAGGCAAAAAAGAGGGGAAAGTACTTGAAGTATTAAAACGAAAACAAGTTTCCTTTGCAGGAACCATGCAGGTAACGAATAAGCATGCTTTTTTTATACCGAACAGTATTCATCCCATGCCTGATATCTATATTCCAATTAAAAATTTAAATGGAGCTAAGGATAAGGATCGTGTAATGGTTAAGCTTACTAATTGGGACAAAGCCAGTCGCAAACCAGAAGGGGAAGTATTAAATATATTCACCCCTGAACAAGAAAATGATTTGGCAATGAAATCGATTGTGGCTGAAGCAGGATTTTCATTGGAATTTAGTGCCGAAACTTTGGCTTTTGCAAGATCATTATCTGACAAGGTATCCGAAGCTGAAATCGCCAAAAGAAAGGATTATAGAAAAGTGTTAACTTTCACCATTGATCCAGTGGACGCCAAAGATTTTGATGATGCCATTTCCTATCAAGTTTTACCGAATAAAAACATTGAAATTGGCGTGCATATTGCAGATGTAAGTCATTTTGTACAACCAGGCACTGCAGTCGATAATGAAGCCTTTGAACGCGCTACATCGGTGTATTTACCGGATAGGGTATATCCTATGTTACCAGAACGTATCTCCAATGAATTATGTTCTTTGCGCCCTCATGAAGAAAAGTTAACATTTTCAGCCACATTTGAAGTAGATCCAACTGGAGCCATAGTGCAAACCTGGTTTGGTAAAACAATCATATATTCTGATCGTCGATATACTTATGAACAGGTGCAGGAAATTATTGACACAAAAGCGGGCGATCCATCCATGGATCACGTGAATGAAATATTATGGTTATTGGATTTCACCCAAAAATTAAGACAACAACGTTTTGATCATGGTGCTATTAACTTTTCATCACAGGAAGTACGCTTTACTTTAGATGAAAAAGGAAAACCCATTGGAATAACCGTGAAGGAAAGCAAGGAATCACACCAGCTTATTGAAGAATTAATGTTAAAAGCGAATCAACTCATTGCTGAAAAAATGGGGAAGATTAAAATTAAAAAAGAACCATTGCCTTTTCCATTTCGTATCCATGACCAACCAAATGAAGAGAAACTCGCACCATTCGTGGTTTTTGCAAAAAAACATGGATATACTTTTAGTATTGATACCCCGGAACATATTGCACATAGTTTTAACCAACTCATGCAAGCGGCTAAAGGAAAACCAGAACAGCATGTCATGGAGCAGTTGGGTATTCGAACCATGGCCAAAGCGGTTTATACGTCAAAAAATATTGGACATTACGGATTAGGATTTGAAAACTATTGCCATTTTACTTCACCTATTCGTCGTTATCCAGATATTTTAGTACATAGAATTGTGGAATCCGTGATCCAAGGACACCCCATGAATGATGAAAATTTAGAAGAAAAATGTGTTCAGTGCAGTGAAAGAGAACGTGCAGCCATGGAAGCAGAAAGAGCATCCAATAAATACAAACAAGTTGAATTCATGCGTTCCTATGTAGGCCAAAGTTTTGAAGGGGTCATCAGCGGGGTATCCAGTTTTGGATTTTGGGTGGAAACCGTTGCCCATAAATGTGAAGGTTTGGTGAGTATTACCACCTTATCAAAATATGATGATTTCAGACATGTTGAATCCGATTATGCCCTTGTGGGGGTAAGATCTGGGCGTAAATTTAATATGGGAGATAAGATCATGATTAAAGTAGTTGCGGCCAATTTAGACAAGCGCCAATTAGATTATGAATGCGATATGACCCCAGTGGTTTAAGCATAAATTTAGCCTTGTCTGATTGGGTAATTTTACCGCTATTTTAGCCTCAATTTATTACCCACAACTGTGGATAAAAGAACCAAAAATAGCGCCCAATTTTTAAAGAAAAAAGGCCTTGAAAAGTTATCTTCGTAATACATCAAAATGGCTTATTTAATCCCCATTTTTTGATGTAACGAAAGATAAAATATATGGAAGATAATTTAGGACTAGAAGCCACACAAGATAGTGATCGCGTTGTAAGGGTCAATATTGAGGAACAAATGAAAACATCCTACATAGATTATTCTATGTCAGTGATCGTTGGCAGAGCATTACCGGATGTTCGTGATGGATTTAAGCCAGTGCACCGCAGGGTTTTGTTTGCAATGCATGAGCTGGGGAATAACAGCAACAAGGCGTATAAAAAATCAGCACGTATTGTAGGAGAAGTAATGGGTAAATTTCACCCACATGGTGATACGGCAATTTATGATACATTGGTTCGTATGGCGCAGGAATGGACCATGCGTTATAAGTTAGTGGATGGTCAAGGTAACTTTGGTAACCAAGATGGAGATCCACCAGCAGCAATGCGTTATACGGAAGCGCGTTTACAACGTATTTCAGAAGCAATGTTGGACGATCTTGAAAAAGACACTGTTGATTTCCAATTAAACTTTGATGATAGTTTACAAGAACCATCTGTATTACCAACACGTATCCCGCAACTTTTAGTGAATGGGTCTTCTGGTATCGCAGTGGGTATGGCGACCAATATGCTGCCACATAATTTAAATGAAGTGGTGGATGGTTGTATCGCATACATCGGAAACAGAGATATTACTGTTGAGGAGTTAATTCAGTTTGTGAAAGCACCTGATTTTCCAACTGGAGGTATCATATATGGCATGGAAGGGGTTAAGCAAGGATTAATGACCGGTAGAGGTCGTGTGGTGGTGAGAGGTAAATGCAATATAGAAACCAAACCCAATGGCCGTGAATTGATTGTTATCAATGAAATTCCTTACCAAGTAAATCGCGATACTTTAACGGATCGTATTGGTCAATTAGTCGTTGATAAAACAATTGATGGCATCACCCATGTGAACAATGAAAGTAATAAGCGAGAAGGAACGCGTATCGTCATTGAACTACGAAAGGATGCAGTTGCGCAAGTCATCATTAATCAATTATTTAAATACACCGAACTACAAACAAGTTATGGTATAAATAACGTTGCCTTAAGTAAAGGGCGGCCTAAAATTTTAAATGTTCGTGATTTAATAAGCGAGTTTGTTGATTTTAGAATGGAAGTGGTTATTCGTCGTGCCAAATTTGAATTAAAGAAAGCGGAAGATCGAGCACATATTTTAGAAGGTTATTTAATTGCATTAGATCACTTAGATGAAGTAATTCGTTTAATCCGAAGCTCCGCTAATCCAGATGCAGCAAAAGAAGCCTTGATGACTGCAGGTTGGGGTATTTCCGAAATACAAGCCAAAGCAATCTTAGAATTAAGATTACAACGCTTAACGGGTATGGAGCGCGAAAAAATTAAAGAAGAATTTGATCAGTTGATGAAATTGATTGCTTCTTTAAAAGAATTATTAGGAAGTGAGTATTTACGTTTTGAATTAATCAAAACTGAATTGTTAGAAGTGAAAGAGAAATTTGGAGACGAACGTAAATCTGAAATTCAATACTTAGCGGATGAAATGAAATTGGAAGATTTAATTGAAGAAGAAGATGTGGTGATTACCATTTCTCATTTAGGTTATATAAAACGTACTTCTGTTTCAGAATATCGCCAACAAAAAAGAGGAGGTCGTGGCGCCATTGGTTCAAAAACAAGAGAAGAAGATTATGTAGAGCATTTATTTATTGCATCTACGCATGATACCATGTTGTTCTTTACTGAAAAAGGAAGATGTTTCTGGTTAAGGGTGTATGAAATTCCAGAGGGTGAAAAAACTAGCAAGGGTCGTGCAGTTCAAAATTTGATTCAAATACCACCGGATGAT
>RFZW01000067.1 GCA_009920495.1 Chitinophagia bacterium | reverse complement strand
GGAGATACTGTGGGAGATCCATTTAAAGATACTTCAGGTCCTTCAATGAATATCTTAATCAAATTAATGTCGATTGTGTCATTAGTCATCGCCCCTTCTTTAGCACAAATTCATGCTAGTAAAGGAACAACTGAGCTTAAATCACAAACAGTTGAAATATCTGTAATCAATACTGATACCACTTCTTCCCCAAAACTAATGGCAGATACTGCTAAAACAATTACTATAACAGCGGATACCAAAACTTTAGTACAAGCTTTGCAAGAAGATGGTTTAGCTCCTAAAGACAATGTAAGTATTCAAATTAAAAATGGTCAAATTACGGTGAATGGTCAAGCTTTAACAGAAGCACAAAACGCCAAATACAGCCAATATTTAAAAGCCAAACCTAACAATTAGCGCTTAATTGTAGAAAGTATTTTTTATAAAATTTAACAAAAATCCACCCCTGTTTTTCGGGGGTGGATTTTTTTATTAGAAAACATTTCGTAGATTGCTTACGAATATAATCGTATAAACTATGAGTAAGACATTTAAGCCCACGGAAAGTGAACTAGAAATTTTAAGTATCCTATGGGAAAAACAAACGGCTACCGTTCGTGAAGTGCATGAAATAGTTCAAAAAACAAAGGATGTTGGCTACACGACAACCTTAAAATTAATGCAGATCATGAATGAAAAGGGTTTGGTGACGCGTAATGTAATGTCGAAAACACATATCTATACACCTACGATTCAAAGAGAAATTGCACAAGAGCAATACCTAACTAAAATGATCTTGGTGGTAATGCATCTCAATTGGTATTACAAGCATTAGGATCACACCCTACTTCTAAAAATGATTTGGATCAAATAAAATCAATGATAAATTCATTACAAAACAAATAATACAATCGTATTATGGAATTACTGTCTAATATACCTAATGCAATTTTAAATAATATCGGCTTCATGGCGATATTATTTATGGTGTATGAGTGTGTTAAATGGATGGGTAATTTAAAACCAGCAAAATTGTTCCTATTCGCAGGTGCCATTCAAGTAATCAGTTTATTACAATTCATCAGTAGCATTTTTGCAGCAAATACTTTTAGCTTATTTGAGATGACTGCTAAAATTGCCAATTTTACAATCCCATTAAATAATAACAATAACATACAATGGCTAACCGGAATCGGATTAACCTATTGTATTATTTTGATTTATTTTTTAGCAAGAATTCTGATTCAGTTTAAATATATAGCTGGTTTAAAAAAGACGGCAAATTTCACGCAGTCTGATTTTTTAACAAGTAGTCTTCCACCCCATATATTAAAAAATACATCAAATATTAAAATTGGCTTTAGTAGCCAAATTGACGCTCCTATTACTTTTGGCTGGCTAACCCCTATTGTATTACTTCCGATTGCCATTTGCAATCAACTCACTACAAAAGAAATGGAGACTATTTTGATACACGAAATAGCGCATATCCTCAGAAAAGATTACCTAGTTAATATTATCATTAGCCTAAATCAAACCATTTTATTTTTTAACCCATTCTCTATTTTGTTAAATAAGGAAATGAGTTTGCAAAGGGAAATAGCTTGTGATTTAATTGTCATTAAAAACAATCCAAAAAAAGTTGAATACATGAATGCGTTGTTAAAAATTGCAGAACATGTAAATAATCGCATCTCCAATAATACCAGCCTAACTATGGGGATTTTTGGATCTCAAAGCGAATTATTGAAAAGAATACAATATTTTAACAATGTCAGCATTCATTCAAGTAAACAATTAATAGTAAAATTAAGTATGGGAGCTGTATTAGGCAGTTTCATTTTTTTATCAACGCGCCCTACTGCTTTTATGAAAAAGAATAACCCTGTTTCGATCAATACAAATGCTATTTTAAATAAAAAAAACTTCGCTTTTACGTTACCTAATAAAGAGTTAGTGAAGGTTTTGAAAAATCCTCAAATCACAAAAGGTATAAAGGAAAAACATAGTCATGATTTAAAAAATGAAACCTATGCGAGTTTGGTAGATCAAACTTTATTGTGGATTAAAAATCATGAGCCAGCCACAAAGTTGGCAACCTATCAAGAAGAAGTAGAGAATGATTCCTATAAAATTGCTGATAAATTATTAATACGTGCCATCTTTTCTAATTACCAATTAAAAAGAGACTTATTGAATCAAAAATTAGCGAAAGCAAGTAATTTGAAGGAAGCTTTAGACTATTTATTGAAGAGTGAGGAATTGGAACAAATTAAGCAATATGAAAAGTGGACAAAGGAATTCTTGCAAACACATCCTATAAGCAACGATACTACTTTATTGGAGGAGCCCATAATTTACTAATCTCTCTACCTCCCACACAAAATAACATGTCTAATATTGACGCGTTTTGTAAAAAATCAAGCTGGTCAGAAAATACTTGTTGGTACTTTGGTAAACCGTTATGTTGATTGTAATTTTTAGGTACCCATGGATCATGGTATTTTATTACTTCATCTAGGTGAACTTGATCATGTGGTAAACTAAGATCCCATTTTATTTTTAATTGTGATTGAAGCCAATCGGAACATTGGAATAAAAAATCAACTAATTTTTCTGGTTTATTTGAATACAATGTATGTAAACTTTGTTCATAATATTCAAAATAAGGTGCCCTCTTATAACTGGTGATGATGGATTTTAAATGTTGTGCGTTCCATGGTGCATCATAAGCAATTGTAATATCCTTGATGGGAGTTTTTTGATCTCGGCCACCTACAATGGGGATGGTTAACATCAAGGGTCCTTGTGAAGTAACAATAACCATTCTATTTTTGAAACTCATCTTTGTAAATGGGGCTTCAATATCAAACACCACATTTCTATTTTCCATTAATGTTTTCACAAAATGAATGCTTCCAAAATATTGTAGGTCAGTTTTAAAAATTAACTGGGGCATGTGGTTCAATAATCATTTACGATAGGTAAATATATTTCCATAATCAACAAATAACTAATAATTTTATACAAATATCAAAAATGAACTTTCGAAACATCTCCTATTTATTTTTTTTAGCATGCGCAATATTGATGATTTCATGTAGTCAACCCCAGCCATTTATTTTTAAAGGATTAAAATCCATTAAAATTGAAAAAGCAAGTTTAGGAAAAAATGTTTTTAACGCTGAATTTACCTATGAAAATCCAAATTCATTTTCCTTGGCTTTAAATAAATTAGACGCGGATATTTTTATTAATGATGAAAAATTTACTCATTATCATTTGGATACCGTATATAATATTCCGGCAAATGCGGCATTTGATTTACCGGCCATCATGGAAGTTGATTTAACTAGTATTCTTAAAAATAGCATTGATTTAATTTTCAACAAGCCAATGAAAATTAGTGTAAAAGGAACATCCACTTTGTCAAAAGGCATGTTTACTAAAACCATCCCCATTGAGTTTGAAACTACCCAAAAATTAAATTTGGCTTCTGTATTAAGTGGTCGTAACTAACAATAATTATCCAATGTATTATTGCTTCCAAGTAGAAGGACTATTACGCCACTCCATTAACATATCCTGTGTGTTCGCGTCAACATCGCCTTTCTCAACTGCTAATTCAATTAAACTCGCATAATTGGTCAAGGAAATAAAAGGTACACCTGCCTTTTTGAATGCTTCATCTGCAATATCAAATCCATAATTAAATATAGACACCATTCCTACAACATCTAATCCTGCATTACGAAGTACATCCACTACTTGCAAACTACTTTTGCCTGTGGAAATTAAATCCTCAATCACTAAAATTTTATTGGTGGTAGCATAGGCACCTTCAATTTGGTTACCCAAGCCATGTTCTTTTGGTTTTGGTCTCACATAGATATAAGGAAGTTTTAATTGATCTGCAGCCATTGCACCCCATGGGATTCCAGCAGTAGCTACACCCGCCAACATATCCGCCCCGTCAAATTTCTCAAAAATTACATTACACATTTCACTTTTAATAAAATCACGCACATAGGGAAAGGATAACACTTTTCTATTGTCGCAATATATTGGACTTTTCCAACCACTCGCCCAGGTAAATGGTTCGTTAGGACTTAACTTTACTGCGCCAACTTGTAATAACTTTTCAGCTACGGCTTTTTGATTTGTCATAATTGTAAATTCGTAGGGCGAAATTAAAGTCAAATTGCTACATTCGTTGCAAGATTTATTAAATACTTTACACATTTTATGCCTACACAAATTATCGCAGCTGGTGGCCTAGTCACTAACCCACAAGGCCAAATACTTTGGATATTCAGAAGGGGATTTTGGGATTTACCTAAGGGGAAATTGGACGAAGGTGAAACCATTCAAACCTGCGCGGTTCGTGAGGTGGCCGAAGAAACAGGGATTAAGGACATCCAATTACATGAATTATTAAAATTTACGAATCATATATATTTTGATAAATACTTAAATCAAGAAGTGGTAAAAAGAACCTATTGGTTTCATATGACCATTCCAACCGCACAATCTGGTATTCCTCAAATTTCCGAGGATATTGAAAAAATTGAATGGCATTCACTTGCTACCGCAAAACATTGCTTAGAACAAACCTACCCAACCATCATTGAAGTAATTGAAGCTTACCGATTAAAAATAAATGAAATTTAATCCTTAAATAGAAGCGTTAAATAGTTATTAAACGCAACAGCCTATTTTAAGGTTTTAATAACTGCTTCTGGTAAAAATGGAGAAGCATCTCCTCCATTCCTGATAATATCTCTGACAATGGTGGAAGCCACAGAAGTATATTTTGGTTCCCCTGTTAAAAAGATAGTTTCAATAGTACGATCCATGGTTCTATTGGCATCAGCGATTGTTTTTTCATATTCAAAATCACTCACGTATCTAATGCCTCTTAATATAAAATGTGCCCCAATAGATTGACAAAATTTTACTGTTAATCCGTCATAGGTTGCCACTTCAACCTTGGGTTGATCTTTGTATATCTCATCAAACCATAATTTCCGTTGATCTGCTGTAAACATGGGATTTTTAGAAGCATTAATACCAATACCTACCACCACTTTATCAAATAATGGTAAGGATCGATTAATAATATCTATATGACCTAAAGTAACTGGGTCAAAAGTTCCAGGAAATAAACAGATTCTTTGCATGGCTTAAAATTAGGAAAATTGCGTATAACTAAAGCAATTATGCAGGATTAGTTCGACCAGTCAACAGATATAAACAAGACATTCTTACTGCAACACCATTCTCCACCTGGTCTAAAATGATGGAATGTGCGCTATCTGCTACATCACTATCAATTTCTACCCCTCTATTAATGGGGCCTGGATGCATGATGACAATATCCTTTGAAAGCTTATCTAACCTTTGTTTCGTGATACCATAAGCCATGTTATATTCCCTTAAAGATGAGAATAAAGGCTGATTTTGACGTTCTAATTGGATTCTAAGCACATTAGCCACATCACACCATGCAAGGGCTTTGTCAATATTATATTCAACTTTGATATCCATTGCTTCTTGAAGATAAGTAGGTATTAAAGTAGGTGGTCCAGAAACCATCACTTCAGCCCCCATCTTTTTAAGTAAATAAATATTACTTAAAGCCACCCTGCTGTGCATAATGTCTCCAATAATAGCCACTTTTAAACCAGCCAATTGGCCTAGTTTTTCCTGCATAGAGAATGCATCCAATAAGGCCTGTGTTGGATGTTCATTAATGCCATCTCCAGCATTTATAATAGCTGCATCAATGTGTTTGGCTAAATAATGGGGCGCGCCGGAAGCACTATGTCTCATTACGACCATGTCCACTTTCATGGACAAAATATTATTGACGGTATCTAATAAAGTTTCCCCTTTTGCGGCAGAAGAATTGGATACAGTAAAATTGACTACATCCGCTGACAAACGCTTTTCTGCGAGCTCAAATGAAATTCTTGTTCTGGTTGAATTTTCGTAAAACAAATTTACAATCGTAACATCCCTTAAAGTAGGAACCTTTTTGACAGGTCTTTGTAAAACTTCCTTGAATTGCGATGCAGTAGATAAAATAAGTTGGATATCCTCTTTAGTGAGGTCCTTGATACCAAGAAGATGTTTGGTAGATAGTGCCATTAAAAAACAAAATTAGTATATTTTTTTCAACCTGCCTTGTCTATTATCCAATATTTTAGTCCACCAGGAGTATTACATCGTCTACCCCATCATTTTCCTTCCACCTAACTTTCACCTTATAAGGGGACGCATCTATCATTTCCTTACCTGTAAAATCGGGCTGAATGGGTAATTCTCGACTCGGTTTACGATCGACCAAAACACATAAAGTAACCTTTGATGGACGACCAAAAGCCAATAAAGCATCCAAAGCGGCTCTGATGGTGCGACCTGTAAACAATACATCATCTATTAAAATAACCGTTTTCCCTTCAATACTAAAAGGCAAATCAGTTTGTGTTGCTAGGTGTAATTCCCTGCGAATATCATCTCGATAAAATGTAATGTCCAATTTTCCATAAACTACCTGGTCTGCAGGTAATTCTTGGTGCAAAGCGGCTACAATTCGGTCACTTAAATAAATTCCCCTAGGTTGTAATCCAATGATAACCGCATTGGTTAAACCTGGATAAGTTTCCAAAATTTGATGTGCCAACCTTTTAATAATGCTCGGTAGCTGTTGTTCACTGATCAGCGTCATTCCGTTAAATTTTAATAAAATTACACCCTTTTTCTCAATTTTTAAGGTGCTTAATGAAACCCTTTGTATTTTGCACACATGGTGGGGATTCAGCAACTTACATTGGTTCAATTCAGGAATTACATTCAAAAGGAATTCCACTTTACAAATCGTATTGTAGGCATCGTTGGCCCCAATGGTGTTGGAAAAACAAATGTTTTAGACGCCTTGTATTATTTGTCCTTTACCAAAAGCTACTTCAGCCGACCCGATGCCCAAAATGTTCATCATGCCTATCAGGGATTAAGAATCGATGGTAAATATAATATCAATAATAATGAAGTCACTATTTCCTGTATCATCAGAGAAAATTTAAAAAAAGAATTTTATTTCGATGAGGAAATGTACCCGAAGCATTCGCTGCATTTGGGAAAAATTCCCTGTGTGATGATTGCCCCGGATGACGTTCAAATTATTACAGGTGCAAGCGAAGAACGAAGAAAATTAATGGATAGTTTATTGTGTCAAATACATCCCCCCTATTTAAAATATTTAATTCAATACAATAAAATTTTATTACAGCGCAATTATTCATGAATATCGAAAACAATTAATGCAAGAATGGTTGCCCGAAGTTTTAAATTTATACCAACACTTAGCTGGACAAGCCGATGATATCTCCATCAAATATCAATCTACATTAAGTGACCAGGATTTTAAAACCTTACTAGCAGAATCTTTAGCCAAAGATAGTTTACTTCATCGCACTAATGTGGGCATACATAAGGACGATCTGGTGGTGACCATACAAAATCAACCCTTCAAACAAGAAGCTTCTCAAGGACAAAGAAAAAGTTTATTGTTCGCCATTCGACTTGCCGAATGGATCATCTTAAAAAAATACAAAGGATTTTCACCCATCTTATTGATGGATGATATATTCGAAAAATTAGATGAAAACAGAATGGTGCAACTACTCGCCTGGGTAAGTAAATCCACTGACGGACAAGTGTTTATCACCGACACGCATAAGGATAGATTAACCCAGTTATTGGGCAAACATTTGAGTAGTTATCAGTTAATTGAAATTTAAAATCGTAACTTGGTCTTTCGTTATGGCAACATTTAAATTAGGCGACGCTTTAAAGCAATTCGTACAAACAAGTAAATTAAAAAATGGGATTAGGGCTGCTCAAATTGAGGAAGTCTGGTCTGAAATTATGGGTGTCACTGTAGCCAAATACACGGATAAAATTTACATCTTTAATCAAAAGCTTTTTATTGAAACAAGTATCGGCCCATTAAAAAACGAATTGGGTTTTCAGAAAGTGCAAATTATTCAAAGAGTCAATGAAAAAATGGGAGAAAACGTAATTTCAGAAGTGATCATTAAATAATAAACTTATTTACTTTTTTATATAATCTTGATAAGTTATTTTTTGCATGATGGTAGATCCATTCATTACAAAAATGGTTGGCCAAACTCTAGCTGCTGTTTTAATCATGGTGATGTCACCAATAAGAACATTTACACCAGGCAATGATTGTATTGCACCTGCCTTGTCAGCAGTTACGATATAAATTAATTTATACTTTTCTCTTAATTTTAAAATCATTTCATTCCATGGGATGCTATTATCCACGTACCCAGCAAATACTAAAACATAAGGTATCGGTGTAATGAAAATCTTCTTGGTCGTGTCTAATCCAGACAAAGTAGTTAATGTAAAATCACCAATACCCGCTTTTAACCCATTCCCTTTACTCACCACTACTTCTTTTCTGTCGACGTATACATAAGTTGAATCAAAATCACTTGGGAAATTATTGGCATCAAAAAAATATTTTTTACCCCCTTTTTCAAATTCCATCATTATACTAACACTATCTGCAATCGCACCTTTGGGTGAAGCCATTTTTTCTTTGATATCATTACCTTGTTTGTAGGGCAAACAATCAATCATTGGCAAATGTGTTAACACCTGCTTTTGACCATAGCCCACCAAAAATGTAGCCAATAATAAAACGCTTATTCCCAAAGCAGGATGGATATTTGCTTTTACCTTTTTTTGGGTAAATAATAATATTACAATACAAATAAATAAAAGAAGGTCCTTTATAAAACTGGTTTGGGGTGTTAATGGTATACAATCTCCAAAACATCCACAGGTTTTGATTTTACCAGAAAATAAAGCGTACCCAGTTAAAAATGTAAAAAATACAATCAAGCCTAATAATAACCACAAGGTTTGTTTATAAGGGAATTTGATGAGTAATGCAATACCAGCAACAATTTCAAGCGTATTCATTACTAAGGATAATGCCAAGGTATAATCATTAAAATACATCATACCCCAAACCTCAAAAAATTCTTGCATTTTATAGCTTAATCCCAAAGGATCATTGGCTTTAATCAAGCCAGAAAAAATAAATAACAACCCTACACTACAACGAATTATTTTTATAAAATTTTGCATAAGCTTGTTTTAATGTTTGCCTTCTCCTATTTGTATTAAGGCAAAAACAGCATAATTTAATATGTCTACAAAGTTGGCGTCAATGCCTTCACTAATTAATGTTTTTCCATCATTGGTTAAAATCTGTCTAATGCGCATCAATTTCATTAAAATCAAATCCGCATAACTTTCTTGACTCATATCCCTCCAAGCTTCACCGTAATCATGATTTTTATTTAGCATGGTATTTTTAGCAAAATTGACATACTCATGATACATCGCTTGTACCATTTCAACAGGTAATTCGTCCACTTTAGGGTCACCCAATTTTAATTGGATTAGTCCTATTACTGAATAATTAATGATCCCTTTGAATTCAGATTCAATATCATCCCCAATTTTTTGGGAACCAATATCTTGAATGGTTCTTATTCTGAGTGCTTTAATGAATATTTGATCCACGACTGAAATTATTCTTAAAACGCGCCAAGCAGTACCATAATCCTTGGTTTTTTTGATGAAAATATCACTGCATGATGCAATGGCTTGATCAAATTGTGCGGAAGTTT
>RFZW01000066.1 GCA_009920495.1 Chitinophagia bacterium | reverse complement strand
AGCATTAATATTAATGCTATAAATATACGGAAATCAATGCTAGTTATTTACCCAAAAGTGATGGGGCTATGATTTTTTGCCAAATAGCATAGCCCTTTGCATTCATATGCAAGTTGTCAGCGATAAAAATATCCTTCATTACACTACCATCCCCTTGCAACATGGCATTATGAATATTGATAAAATTAGCGTTTGTTTGTTTTTCAATAAAATTGGCAATAAGCGTATTTGCTGCTACTATTTTGGCTTCTAAGCGCCATCTGGAAATACTTGGCTTGATGGAAATAAATGTGATATTGGATTTATTACCTAATTGTTTTCGGATTAAATTAAATAATATCGAAAAGCGATCTAATACAATTTCTGGTGAAACAGTATCGCTACTTGCTAAATCATTTTCACCACAGTAAATAACAACTTGTTTTGGTTTATATTTTGTAATTGTTTCATTGACATATAATATCACGTCTAGTAAATTGGATCCGCCGAAACCTCTATTGATAATTGGATATCCAGGAAAATACTGATTGATATCTTTCCATTTTGCAAATGACGAACTGCCTGCAAAAACAATTTTACCTTGTAATGGCGCAACGATACTATCTGATTTAGCAAATGCTTTTATCTCTCCTTCAAAAGGTTTATTCTGTGCAAACGAGCTCAATGAAATTTGCAATAATAGACAAACGAATAAGCGATTTTTTATAAATATTTTTATGTTCATTATGTTTACGGTGACAAATACTTTAATTACTTAACTGTTTTAATCGTTTCCATTTTTCCATTCATTAAAACATTTGCAGTTGCGCTTGTACTTGATTTTATTTTCAAATTCGTTACTTGTCCTTTACGCCAAGTCATATCAATTTCATAATTTCCTCTTGCCTTCAAACCCTTTACTGTACCCGATTGCCAAGCTTTAGGTATCGCAGGTAACAATTCAATATACTCCGCATTGGATTGTACTAACATTTCAGCAACCGCTGCAGCACCACCAAAATTTCCATCAATTTGAAAGGGTGGATGCGCATCTAATAAGTTAGGATAAGTGCCGCCCATTTTTGTATAATTTTCTTTAGTTTCATCAGGAGGGACAAATTTTAATAATTCACGATACATTTTATAGGCATGTTCTCCGTCCTTTAATCTTGCCCATAAATTAATACGCCATCCTTTGGACCAGCCAGTAGTTTCATCTCCTTTTATTTCCAAGGTTTTTTTAGCTGCATTTGCAATTAATGGTGTTTTTTCAACAGTTACATGCGTGCCCGGATATAAACCATACAAGTGACTTTGATGACGATGCTTCGGTTCGGAATCCGCCCAATCATAATACCATTCTTGTAAATTACCGGCTTTACCCACTTGGTAAGGATGTAAATTATTTAAAGCGTTAGTAATACTTGTTGCAAAAGCAGAATCATTTTTTAATATATTTTGTGCAGCAATCACATCTAAAAATAATTCTCTGATCATCGACAAATCAGCTGTACCACCAAATAAAGTGTTCCCCTTAACGCCAGTGAAAGTGATAAAACCATTTTCAGGTGAAGTGGATGGTGAGGTAATTAATTTGCCAGCAGAATCCTTGATTAACCAAGCTAGGCAAAACTCCGCAGCACCGCGCATAATAGGATATGCCTTTTGTTTTAAAAACTGTGCATCCTGTGTAAATAAATAATGTTCCCATAAATGTGCGGAAGCCCAAGTGCCACCCATGGGCCAATTGGCCCAACTTGGATCCCCTTCGCCAAAATTTCCAACCGGATTTGACATTGCCCATATATCAGAGTTGTGATGTGATACCCAACCCGGCATATTATAAAATGTTTTTGCTGTAATTTTTCCAGTAGTTGATAAGTTATTTAAGAACTGCAAAAAGGGTTGGTGCATTTCAGGCAAATTGGTGTTTTCGGCCAACCAATAATTTTCCTCTGCATTTATATTCATGGTATAATTACTAGACCATGGTGGTTGTAAATAGTGATTCCAAATTCCCCTTCTAATTTTAAAGCAACGCGATTGAAATAAGTTTGATAATCCTTTACATGTCTTTTTTTAATTTCATCCCATCCCAAATTCAATGCTTTAGTTAATTGTGTTTGCGCAATTGTAGTTTGATTTAATCCTTGCTTCGCCGGATCTTTGTCGTATCCATTAAAGCTAGTCGCCATTGAAATATATATGGTCGCCTCCGTAGCATTTGCCAAACTTAAACTTGAATCCGTATTTGTTATTTTTCCTGAATTCGTTTTAATTTGAATATTGGCAGTAAAGCGCGTACCTCTTTTTTTATCGAATATAATTGCATTGCGCTTTTTTTCTACATAGTTGGGTTCGGCCTTAACAGGTGCTACCCCATTGGCTTGCAGGAAATTATTAGAAGCCGTGGTCGTATGTAATAATAAAGATTCGAAACGAACTGTAAATCCAAGTGCGCCTGGTTTTTTACTTTTTAAATGAATTACAAAAACCTTATCAGGATTTGAAACCAGATATTCTCTTTCAATGGTATTGGTATTTGATTCCGTTTTAACTTTTGCAATTGCTTGATCGATATCTAGCTCTCGATAATAATCACTAATAAACGGATCATCATTAAATTCCAGTAATAAAGTACCTAAAGGCGCATAGGATTCCGAAAATTTACCCTGAAGTTTTTTTACAAGTGACTGGGCTTTTTTATAATTTTTTTCGGCAAGCGCTTCACGGACTGCTGGTAAATTTTTATAGGCGTTGGGGCTCATATTTGCATTCACAGGTTCCCCCGACCAAAGCGTTAAGTCATTTAAATAAATTTTATCGGTCGAGATACCCCCAAAAACGGTAGCCCCTTGTTGACCATTCCCTAATACCAATGATTCTTCAAAATATTGCGCAGGTGCATCATACCATAGTTTTAAAGGTGGTTGAATTGGAGCGATTGGCTCGATGGCTTTCGCAGTGGTTTTAGCAACTACTTTTTTTACCACTTTGGCCGGCTTTTTTTGTGCGAAACCAATAAATGAAACCATACTTAAACATCCAATAAAAAATACTTTACGCATATAATAACTATTGATAAATTAGGAATTGAAAATTAATCAAATTTTAAAGAATACTATGTAAATATTGCGTGAAAAACGAGTAATTTTAAAAAAATTAAAAATGGAAGTACATCATCCACATTCGCATCACGGCCCCAAAAAATGGAAAGAACATTTTTTAGAGTTTTTCATGCTTTTTTTAGCAGTCAGCCTTGGATTTTTTGCCGAAAACCAAAGAGAGCATTATGTAGAACGCCACAGGGAAACTCAATACATGGAGAGCATGGTGGAGGATTTAAAAAACGACACGGTTGAATTTAATAAACAAATACGAGGTGCGTCTTATGCTATACTTAAGTTAGATACCGCATTAAATATTTTTTATAAGGACCAGTGGAATGATAGTACTATAAAAAAATTATATATAGTTAACTTAGGCTATTTAGGACGAAGGGATGTTTATTTATCTGAACGAACCTCCTCCCAACTTAAAAATGCAGGTGGCATGCGATTAATTCGAATATGGAAAAACCTATGGAGAAGTATACGAAGAATTAAAAATTCATGCACGAGAACAATCCTACAGTATTTTTAATCAAAAATATTATAATAATATTACAGTCGGCGCAGTAGGAACATCTGTTGTTGATGGTGTCAAATTAATGACCAACGATAAAAACGTTTTAGCTGAATTTGCCAATCGTCTTTCTCATATAAAAAATGCAACTGAAAAAGTTCAAAAAGTAATTGTTAATAGACAAAAAGCTGCTGCAATAAAGTTATTGTTAGATATAAAAAAGGAGTATCATATTTCAGATGTAAAGGAAACCGAAAAAAATTAAATTTAATTTTGATCTGAAAAATGGCATAAGTTTTGTTATTTATTAAAATGGCTATACAATAAATAAATATTGAGGTATTTTATTTTATATATTTTAATGATGGGCGTATTCCCATTATATGCACAAACAACCATTAAGGGAAAAGTGGTGGATAAGGAAACCAATGCGCCTATTGATAATGTGAGTGTATATATAAGCAACTCCTCCAATGGGACCAGGAGCGATGCGGATGGTAATTTTACACTTACCACAAGATCACAGGGTCAATTTGAATTGGTGTTTTCGATTATGGGTTATACCATTAAAATGGTGCCGGTAAATACAAGTCAACCCGTAGGGTTTTTAAATGTTGCCTTATCTGCAAAATCAAATGATTTACCAGAAGTGGTGTTAAGAACCTACATTAAAGACGGCTGGAAGGTTTGGGGCAAACATTTTTTAAACCAATTCATTGGAAGCTACCCGCTAAGTGCGGATTGTAAAATTTTAAATCCGGAAGTAATTCATTTTCAGTTTAAAAAATTAGACAGCGTATTGATTGCTTTTGCCAACGAAACCATCTTGGTTGAAAATAAAAAACTAGGTTATTTATTACATTATGACTTAAGTGAATTTAGATATGACTTTATTAATGGGCTCATATTTTTTCAAGGATACCCCTTGTTTGAGGATTTAAAAAATAGTGCATCTAAAAAAGTGTTGAAAAAAAGAATGGACATATATGAAGGGTCTGTCATGCATTTTATGCGAAGTCTTTATACCAACAAATTGCGTGAAAATAATTTTGAAATTCGACAGATGGTTAAAACCATTAATATTGGTGGCAAACCCATTATAATTGACGGCAACACCAAATACGATAACGCACATAAAGTAAGTTTTGAATTAACCAGTGGTGTCTTAAGTGCGGATAGCGTTGCCTATGGGGAAAATGAAAACACCGCTGCATTATTTTTTAAAAATTTTTTGCAAGTAACTTATACCAAAAAAGTACCCCCTGCGTATTATAGTAGGTCTTATAATTCAAATGGTCAAGGTATTGTGTCTGAAATTACCCTGATAAACAAACAACCTCTTTTGGTATATTCAAACGGCACCTATTACGAGCCCACTAGTTTACTGCTATCGGGATACTGGGGATGGTCTGAAAAAATTGGGTACTTACTGCCGTTTGATTTCACCCCTATTAAATAATAACAAGTTTCCACAAATTATTCATTGCATTAGTTTATATCTTAAATTTAATCACAAGAAACGCCATTAACTATTCACAATAAACTTATTATTATATGGAAAGAAAAGATTTTATTGAACAAGTTGGATTAAGCGGTGCTGCCATTTTAATTTTTGGTTGCATGCAAGGTTGTTCAAAATCCGATGGGACGACAACAAACAATAATGGCAATAATAATAATGCAACTGTTGATTTTACGATTGATATTAGCAAATCACCTTATGATGCTTTAAAAAATATTGGCGGATTTTACGTGGAGCCAATTACGAATGTTATAGTGGTTAAAACAACTGCTAGTGAAATAATTGCGGTTAGCGCAATATGCACACATCAGCAAGCAAGCATTACCTATCAGGCAAATAATAACCGTTTTTATTGTGCTGCACACGGATCTGTATTTAGTACAACTGGCGCAGTTACAACCGGACCCGCTACCGCTGCTTTAAAAAAATACCAAACAACTTTAACAGGAACAGTTTTGCGGGTTTTTGCATAAAATTTTACGCGACGTTGATATATCGTTGAATTTATGATTTAAATTTTAGGAAAAAGCGTGATATTAGCTAACCAAATAAAAAATAACATTTTAAAATAGATCTATTATGATAAAATTATTTATCCAAAGTTTGTTTTTATTATTATTCGCCACCTTTGCGAATGCACAATACAATTCAGATTCTACTGAATTAAATAAAACATTTAAGCAAGTAAAGTGGCGAAGCATTGGTCCTTTTAGAGGGGGCAGATCCAATATAGCAGTAGGTGTTGCTAGTAATCCGATGGTATATTATATGGGGACTACTGGTGGTGGATTATGGAAAACAGAGGACATGGGACTTAGTTGGAATAATATTTCTGATGGATTTTTTAAGACTGCAACAGTCGGAGGTATTGCGGTAGCTGAAAGCGATCCAAATGTAGTATATGTGGGTATGGGGGAGCACGCAGTAAGAGGGGTGATGACACATCATGGCGATGGGATGTATAAAAGTACAGATGCTGGAAAAACATGGAAAAAAATTGGTTTAGATGCAACGCATCATATTGCACGCGTTGTTGTTGATCCAAAAAATCCAAATATTGTTTTTGTAGCTGCACAAGGTTCATTGTTTAGTACTTCGAATGATCGTGGCATTTATAAATCAACTGATGGAGGTTTAACATGGAATAAAGTTTTATTTATTGATGATAAAACGGGTTGTGCTGAATTATCTATGGATATGAATAACCCAACCATTTTATATGCTGCAATGTGGGAGCATGGTCGCACACCTTGGAAAGTAACAAGTGGTGGCCCTGGCAGTGGTTTATATAAATCAACAGATGGCGGGACTACTTGGAATAAAATGCAAGATGGTTTGCCAAAAGAAATGGGTAAAATGGCAATAACTGTAAGTCGTGCGAATTCAGAAAAAGTATATGCGCTTATTGAAAGTGATTTTACAAAAGAAGCTGGGGGAATGTATGTTTCTGAAAATGCAGGAAAAACATGGAGCCACGCCACGAGTGATCACCGTATCATTGGAAGAGCTTGGTATTATATTGAAGTATTCGCTGATCCTATTGTCGAAAACACTTTATATGTAATGAATGCCCCAGCATTAAAATCAACCGACGGCGGAAAAACATGGGAAAACATTTCATCCACCCATGGTGACTATCATAACTTATGGATAAATCCAAGCAATAGTAATAATATGATTATTGCAGATGATGGCGGTGCAGCAATCACTTTTAATGGTGGAAAATCTTGGAGTAGTCAAGATATTTATGCAACCGCACAATTTTATCGCATTAATGTAGACAATGAATTTCCTTACAATATATATGGAGGACAACAGGATAATAGTTCTGTAAAAATTGCCAGCCGCTCATTTAGGGGAGGAATTAATACAACGAATTGGAGCGGATCTGCGGGCGGCGAAAGTGCCTTTTTAGCATTTGATCCCAACAATCCAAGATATGTTTTAGGCGGAAGCTATCAAGGAACCATCGAAGTATTTGACAGCAAATCAAAAGGAAGCACCAATATCATGGCAGCACCTATTCAATATTTAGGTAAGGATGCAAAAGATGATAAATACAGATTCAACTGGAATGCACCTATTATATGGAGTAAGCACGAACCTAATACCTATTACCATGGTGCGCAAGTTTTATTGCGCACAACAGATATGGGAAAAACTTGGACCGAAGCTTCCCCAGATTTAACAAGAAATGATAAAGCCAAGCAAGGAAAGCCAGGCGGGCCTTATACCAACGAAGCAGTAGGTGCAGAAAACTATGGAACACTAAGCTATGTGATCGAGTCACCTAATGAGAAAGGGGTTATCTATACAGGAAGTGATGATGGTTATGTTCAATTAACAAAGGATGGTGGTAAAACATGGAAAAATGTAACACCAGCTGGGCTTGCGGAGTGTTTGATTAACTCCATTGAAGTATCCCCCTTTGATAATGCAACAGCGTACATTGCAACCACAAGATATAAGTTTGATGACCATACCCCTGGATTATATAAAACAACGGACTATGGAAAAACTTGGACAAAAATTAATACTGGAATTGCGGGTAACGCATTTACAAGAGTAATAAGAGAAGATACCAAAGTAAAAGATTTATTATTTGCAGGCACAGAATTTGGCGTTTATATGTCTCAAAATGGTGGAAAAAACTGGATGCCATTTCAATTAAATTTACCCAACACACCAATTACTGATTTACGCATTCATCAAGATAATTTAATAGCTAGTACCTAGAGCATATAAAAAAGACACAACCAATACAATAGTGTATCAACCCACCAATGCATACTTAGCTAATGGTTATAGCGAATTAGACCAAAACAACGAAGAGTTTAAAGGAAGTAAAATGTTTGAGGGGGTGAATCCAGCAAATGGTGTTGTTCTTTATTACCAGCTTCCTACTTTAAAAGAAAAAGAAGTAGTTACCATGGAAATTAAAGATGCTGCAGGAAATATAGTTAGAAAGTTTAGTTCTACATCGGAAGCAGACAACAAAGTTGGTGGACGTCGCAGTCCGAGGGAGCCGAAACTAACTACCAGCAAAGGTCTAAATCGATTTGTGTGGGACATGCGTTATCCGAGCATACCAAGTATTCCTGGTGTTTTCATTGAAAGTAGTTTTAGGGGTCACAAAGCAATTCCAGGCAACTATACAGTTACATTGAAAGCGGGTGCGCAAACAAATAGCACAACAGCTACTATTTTAGCCAATCCATTATATCAAGTAGGCGAAAATGATTACAAAGAATTTGACGCATTAATGAAACATATGGAAGGAAAGGAGATGCGGTAGTTAAACTATTAAAAGCGTGGGATGAGGATATGATACAACGCAAATCAACAGCTTATGATGATGTTGAAAATTTCCCAAATAAGTTTACCGCAGAATATATGTTTATGGTCAATCAAAATGAAAGTGATATTCCAAGAGTAAATCAACCTGTACTTGATTTATTGAAAGAATATACCCCAATTTGGGAGGCATTGAAAGCAAGAGGACTTGACCTAAAAAATAATATACTACCGGCTTTAAATAAGCAATTGTGGGAGGCTGGCGTTGGCGCAGTTTGGATAAAATAGGAAGCAATTGAATTAAAATTTCACACTTGTTGAAACAAACTGGCAATAGAAAGGAAAAGCCCAAACTTAGTAATTAAGTTTGGGCTTTTCCTTTACAGGATACGTAATAAATAAGTAAATTTGCGAGCATTCTATAGACTACATTATTAATTAAGGAAATGAAGGGCAAACTACAAAAGCTATCTACACAACTACAAGGCGAATTATACGACGATACTACCATGCGAACGCTTTATGCAACAGATGCATCAGCCTATCGTGAAATGCCATTAGCGGTTGCCATTCCAAAAACAAAAGATGATATTGAAGTTTTAATTCAATTTGCAAAAGAGAATAAAACAAATTTAATTCCTCGAACTGCAGGTACTTCATTAGCGGGACAAGTGGTCGGCAACGGAATAATAGTAGATGTATCAAAGCATTTTACAAAAATCATCGAATTAAATGAAAATGCATCATGGGTTCGTGTACAGCCGGGTGTCATTAGAGATGAGTTGAATTTATTCTTACGACCTTATGGATTGTATTTTGGACCGGAAACCTCCACTGCCAATAGGGCAATGATTGGTGGCATGGTTGGAAATAATTCCTGTGGATCTAATTCAGTTATCTATCGAAGCACGCGTGAACATTTATTAGAGGTAACTGCCTTTTTAAGTGATGGTAGTGAGGTTGTTTTTAAGGCACTATCATTGGATGACTTTCATGCAAAGTGTGAATTAACAACATTGGAAGGTGCTATATATAAAAGCATGAGAAGCATGTTGAGTAATTACGATAACCAAGTTGAAATAAAAAAAGAGTTTCCAAAAAAATCGGTGGAGCGGAGAAATACGGGATATGCAATTGATGTGTTAGTAGATATGGCACCATTTACAGCAGGCGGTGATGATTTTAATTTTTGTTCACTCATTGCGGGATCTGAAGGCACACTCGCTTTTATCACTGAAATTAAATTACACTTAAACCCCTTACCTGAAAAGGAGATTGGATTACTATGTGTGCACTTTAATAGTATTGACGAAGCTTTACGCGCTAACTTAATTGGATTAAAA
>RFZW01000065.1 GCA_009920495.1 Chitinophagia bacterium | reverse complement strand
TCTATTATTGATACAAATATCTCCCAAAAATATTGCCAAAGCAATAAAATAGCAAAATTGACATAAAAGTGCCTAAAAATGAACAAGTTGTCACTTATTCTCTGCCTATATTTGTGCCATGACAAAGGTGTATTTAAACAAGAAAATAACCCAAAGGATCGCTTCTGGCCACCCTTGGATTTACAATAATGAAATTGACCGTATTGCTGGGACAGTGGAACCCGGGGACTTGGTCGAAGTTTATTTTTTTGATGGCCAATTGGCAGGTCGCGGATATATTAATACCAATTCCCAAATTACCATTCGCCTATTAACCCGACACAGAGATACCATTGATGCCGCCTTTTTTCATAAAAAAATTGCAACGGCTTGGGCCTACCGCCAACAATTAGGTTATGTTGAAAATTGCAGATTGGTATTTGGAGAAGCAGATGAATTACCTGCATTAATTATAGATAAATTTAATGACTACTTTGTTTTACAAACTTTATCATTAGGTATTGAAAAATGGAAACCTGCAATTGTAGATGCGATTAAAGCTATTTTTAATCCCAAAGGAATATACGAACGAAACGATGTTCCTGTGCGTGAATTAGAAGGGCTTACACAAATTAAAGGTTTTTTAAGCGACCCATTCCCTACCGAAATTACGATCAATGAAAATGGTTTACAGTTTTATGTAAATATTGAAAATGGACAAAAGACAGGATACTTTTTAGACCAACAAGACAACCGTCGTGCCATTCAAAAAATTGTTTCTGGTGCAGATGTTTTAGGTGCGTTTACTTACACAGGTACCTTTGAAATTCACGCAGCACATTATGGTGCGAAGTCAGTTTTAGGCATTGACATTTCAGAAAGTGCAGTTGCACAAGCAAACAAAAATGCGGCTTTGAATAAGCTAGATCATATTGTTAAGTTTGAAACCATGAACGCTTTTGATGTATTAAAAACCTGGGGTAAAGAAGGTCGAAAATATGATGTGGTGATGTTAGATCCACCTGCATTTACAAAAAGCAGAAATAGTATTGACAAGGCCATCACAGGATATAAAGAAATTAATTTGCGTGGAATGAAGATGATTAATAGTGGCGGATTTTTAGTCACTTCAAGTTGCACCAACCTAGTAAGTCCCGAACTATTTTTAGATACTATTGATATGGCTGCAAGAGATGCTAAAAAAAGAATCAGGCAAGTGACTTATCAATCACAATCCAGCGACCATCCGATTATATGGGGTATGGAAAACACCCACTACTTAAAGTTTTTGATTGTTGAGGTTTGCGATAGATAGAAAACTACAAGAAACAAAAAAGGGATCTCGACTTGTCGAGATCCCTTTTTTTATGCTATTAGCAATTAGCAATGTTTCAGTTTAAAGTATTTAACACTTTTTGGATTGCCTCAAAATTAGGCAAGTCACCTGGTGTTGGACATATTTCAGCATATTGAACAACTCCTTCTTTGTCAATTACGAAAGCAGAACGCTTTGCAACGCCTTGCATTTCAAATGCTGGAAAAGTTTCATACAAAACATCAAATGCTTTTGAAGCAGCTTTATTAAAATCACTCAATAAAGAGAAATTTAATTTTTGCTCCTCTTTAAATTTACCTAAAGTAAATAAAGAATCAACTGAGATACCCAGTACTTCTGCATTAGCAGTATTGTAAACTCCAATATTGTCTCTAATGCTACACAACTCTGTAGTACACACCCCTGTAAATGCTAAAGGGAAAAACAATACAACTACATTCTTTCCTTTGTAGTCTGATAATGAAGTTGCTTTTTTGTCTGTGTCAAATAATGTAAAAGCAGGAGCTGCTTGTCCGATTGAAATGCTCATTTTTTATGAATTTTAATGATTAATTATAGGTTTTTGCAAAAGTAATAAAGGGAACTTGTATTTTTATTTTATCAAGGGTCTTATTGGTGTTAAATTTTCCTTTTTCGACAAACTGCTCACCGAATCCATTAATTCCTTAAACAAAATGGGGTGTTTTTCGTAATAATCAATAGTGGCATAAAAATCCTTGGCCGTGATCTTGTTTAATTGAAAAATTTGCTCATACATTTCAATGTTTTTATGCTTCCCTTTTAAAGTAGAGTCAGATAATGAAATCCGGATATAATAGTCATCCGATTTCATCAATTCCCATACTACTTTCTGCATAACGGGAAACTCCACTACTGGCTTTCCCTTGCTTGAAAAATTACAGGCTGCAAAAAATAAGAGGGTGATAAAAAATAAATACCTCATTCTAATTTTTCTTTGTACTTGTTAATATTGGTAATATCAATTGCTGACAATGTCGTAATTAATTGCTTTTTCATTGACTTATCCGCATTCCCAAAAATGCCAATGATCTCCATAACCTTGCCTTGCATTAAAATAGGAACTGCCATGGTATTTGAGCTTGCTTCAAGTACTTCCTGCATACTCATTAAGGAATTTAAAATAGCTGCTTTGGCAACAGCAGGCTTTTCTACCAACTGATCCAATCCTTCTCTATAATAACTATATAATACACTATGTAATTTATCAAAACCACTTTGCGTAAAATTATCAATTAACAAATACCTGTTTCTTTGTCCATCATAGGATTTCCACCCAGTAATACCGGAACCCTCGGGTGCATTGTTTACAATATTTAAAGCTTTATTAAAATAAGGCTTGCCTCCTTGCAATGAATAAGAATCATAATCTAATCCAAGAATAACATAGATATAGTAGGCCAATGTTGCTGTTAAGTTAGCAGCTAATGGATCTGACCCCTGCACCCTATTTTCATTAAACTCAATAGGCTGAGACAATTGGTATTTAAATGTAAAATTTGCATCCTGCATATTTAGCAAAGGTGTCGTATACGCACTATTAAATACAGGCCTATTGGATACGATACTTAATTTTGCTTCGTACACGCCTAATGAAACCATGGATTCAATAGTGATATAAAAATTACAATCAATTTTTTCTTCATTTGAAAAAGCATCTGACGTCCATTTGCGCTGATTTAAAAAATCCTTTAATTGGCTTTGTAATTGAACAAAAGTTTTTGGATCTACTTGATTCTCCACCTTACTTGTTTGCAAGGTAATGGTGGCATTTAATTCCTGTGCAACAGTTGTATATTGCAATAAAACGAATAAACAAAATATGGGAAGGAACCGATACATGATACGCCCTAATTTTTAATAGTATTGGATATCTCTAAAATACAAAAACGTCCCGATAGTTTAAACATTTCGGGACGCTTTAATATTAATATATTTGAATTAACGAAATAAATCCGTTTCCTCATTCTTACGATAATGAATCTTATCATCAATAAACTCAGCAGTTGCTAAAATTGCAGGATTTGGCATACGCTCATATGCCTTTGAAATTTCAATTTGCTCCTTGTTCTCATGAATCTCCTCTAAGCTATCTGTGTGGCTTGCAAACTCTTCTAATTTAGAATGCAATTCCTCTCTGATAGAGATATTAATTTGATTCGCTCTTTTAGAGATGATTGAGATAGACTCATACAAATTGCCAGTTTTAGCTTTTAATGCTTTTAAACTTTTTGTTTCTACAACAGAGGGGACATTAGCGCCCATATGTCTTCTTAATTTACTCATTTTATATTTTTTAAGAAATTATCAGTTTGTGTTTTAATCTTTTTAACCTCAGGTAATAATGGACTATCGCTATACCTGTCCATGAAATCATTATACTCTGCTATTACTTTTTCGAATCTTTCCTTTTGCTTATCAACAAAACTATTTTCAGCAAATTTATAGTATGCCTTTATTGTTAATAATTTGTACTGATCTGCATTTTTTGAATCTGGATAACCATCGGACAATAAGCCATAAGAAATGGCCGCTGAACGATATAATGCCAAATTAAAATACAAAGTGGCTGTTTTATAATCCTTCAATTCCAACTTTGCACGAGATGCGTCTATCACTTCTGTTGCTTCTTTCACTTTTGGACTTGTTGGATATCCATTGATAAAAGACTGCATTAATTGAATGGTTCTATTCGTTGTTGTTTGATCTAACTCCGCTTTTGGAGAACGCTTATAATAAGTATACGCTCTCATGTATTCCACTTCCTCTCTTTTCACACTGCTAGGGAAATACTCAACGAAAGTTTTAAATAAATTTTCTGCGTTTTCGTAATCTTTATCTAAATAATACGAGTTCGCAAACTTTAAATACAACTCCTCATAACGAGCAGTTCCTTTTACAAAAGGTATGACAGATTCAAAGAGCTGTTGTGCATTCCCATACTTTTTTTCTTCAAAGTACTTTTCAGCCATTTTCACTTTAAAGTCCGTATCCTTATTCTTCAAAATTTTCTGAAATTTTGAAGCGCAAGAACTCAAACCCAAAACGATACAAAAAAGGACGACTATTCTATTCATACAGGGAGGCAAAATTAACTAATAATCCCCAATTTATGACTAAAAATAATCCAAATTGGAGGCTTTAGCGTTAAGAATTACATAAAAAAGGCCATCCCGTGTTCCGGGATGGCCCATATCAATAACCTAGGATCGTAAACTATCCTTTATTAGCGTTGTCGTCGTCCATTTTCGCTTTGATTTCAGCTAAAGCACCTAAGTCACCCAAAGTAGATTTTTCAACCTTGCTTTGAATTGTTTTCACTGCTTTTTTAGTTTTCTCTGTTTCAACTTTTGCTTCTTTCTTAGCTACTTCTTTTTCTTCAACTACAGCTTGCTCCCAAATTCTAGCATGAGATACAACGATGCGCTTTTCATTGCGATCGAATTCGATCACCATGAATTTTGCAGTTTCTTCTGCTTGAACTTGTTTGCCATCTTCTTTTGCAAGGTGACGGTTTGGCGCAAATCCTTCTAAGCCATGTGGCAATTGTACGATTGCACCTTTGTCGTCTTTACGAACAATAGTACCATCATGAATTGATCCGATTGCAAAAGTTTCTTCTAATGCATTCCAAGGATCTTCTTCTAATTGCTTATGACCTAATTGTAATTTTCTATTTTCTTTATCAATGTTCAAAATAATGATATCGATATGCTCACCTACTTTAACATACTCAGATGGGTGATTGAAACGCTTCAACCAACTTAAGTCGCTGATATGAATCATTCCACCAATACCAGATTCTAATTCAATAAATACACCATAAGGAGTGATGTTTTTAACCAAACCTTTGTGCTTACTATTCTCAGGGAATTTATTATCAATTGCACTCCAAGGATCTTGAGACATTTGTTTAATGCTTAAGCTCATCTTGCGTGCATCTTTGTCTAATGTTACCACCTTCGCTTCATGCTCATCTCCTAATTTGAAGAATTCTTTTGCATTGATTGGTGTATTCGCCCAAGTAATTTCAGATACGTGCACTAAACCTTCAACACCTGGTTGAATTTCTAAGAATGCACCGTAATCTTCAATATTCACAACTTTACCTTTCACTACACTACCTTCTGATAAGTCAGTTGGTAATACATCCCAAGGATGTGGTGTTAATTGTTTTAAACCTAAGCTGATACGTTTTTTATCATCATCAAAGTCTAATACAACCACTTGAATTTTCTGATCCAATTTAACCACTTCACTTGGATGAGAAATTCTACCCCAAGAGATATCGGTGATATATAATAAACCATCTAATCCACCTAAGTCCATGAATGCACCAAAGTCAGTGATGTTTTTAACAACACCTTCTAACACCTGGCCTTTCTCTAACTTACTCATGATTTGAGCACGTTGTGCTTCGATATCACTTTCAATTAATGCTTTATGTGATACAACGGCATTCTTAATTGTTTCGTTAATCTTAACAACTTTGAACTCCATTGTTTTTCCTACGAATTGATCATAATCAGTAACTGGTTTAACATCAATTTGAGAACCTGGTAAGAAAGTTTCCATACCAAATACATCAACGATCAAACCACCTTTTGTTTTGCTTGTAACTAAACCAGTAACAACTTCACCAGTTTTATGTACTTCCATAATTCTTTCCCAAGCACGATAAATACGCGCTGACTTACGGCTTAAGTGAAGATTACCATCACGGTCTTCTTTTTCTACAACCATTACTTCAACGGTATCACCCGTTTTAACACCATTGGTGTCACGGAATTCATTCAATGAAACTAATCCGTCACTTTTAAATCCAATGTTTACAACAACATCAGTTTTAGTTAAAGCAACAACTAATCCATTCATAATTTGACCATCAGCAATTTGAACGAAAGTGTTATCATACACTTTGTCATACTTTAGTCTTTCAGCTTCAGCGTAATGACTTACATTACGTTTGTCAACGCTCCAATCAAAATCATCATGGGCTGTTACAATTTGTTCAGGTGCTTTTGGTGTCGCAGTTGCTTCAACAGCTGTAGCGCCGTCGAATTCCTGTGCGTCTGCGTTTAGGTTTTTAATAAAAAATTTCATATAAAACCGGCGTTTTTAAACCGGACGGCAAAGGTAGGAGAAAAGAAGGAAAAAAAGAATGAATTTGACCTAAAAAATGGCCATAGATAAAATATAACTTACTGATAATCAATAGTAAAAAAGAAGGATTTTGGATCTGCTTTTGCGCATTTATACGCCGGCACTCATATGTGCAGCTGCCAGCCAGCCAGAGGTCCATGCATGTTGAAAATTAAAGCCCCCCGTAATGCCATCCACATCCATCATTTCGCCCGCAAAATGTAGTCCAGGTATCAGTTTGCTTTCCATAGTCATCGCTTCTATTTCAGTTAAATCAATCCCACCGCAAGTAACAAACTCTTCTTTAAAAGTAGTTTTACCTTTTACCTGCAAATTAGTTCTGGTAAGTAATTGAATAAGTTGTTGTTGATTTGTACTTTTCAAATCGGCCCACTTCGTATTTAATGGAATACCTGCTTGTTGCAATAAAAATTGCCACAAGCGTTGTGGTAAATTAAAAGGATTTTTTGTACCTATTTCACGTCGACCTAAATCCATTCTTAAATTAATCCACTCCATTTTTAAAGTTGCTTCGTTATATTCAGGTGTCCAATTAATCAAAATTTCACCTTCATAATTATCATTCGCTAATTCGCGCGCACACCATGCAGATAATTTAATTGCAGCTGGGCCACTAATCCCCCAATGGGTAATTAACAAGGGTCCTTTTTCAATATTTTTTACTCCCTTCCATTGTATGGTTGCATTGTCCACTGCAACACCCATCAATGTTGTTATATTTTTATCGACAATATTAAATGTAAATAAAGAAGGTACTGGCTCCACAATAGTATGTCCAAAATTAGTGAGCCATGGTAATTTATCTGCCTTTAACATACCGCCCGTTGCCAAACATACTGCATCGGCTTGCATATTGGGCTTGCCTTGTAATTGAATCGTAAATTGTTGCGTATTGTTTGTGTTACTTATAACATCAATCACCTCATGTTGGGTTAATACTTGAATATGATACTGTTGTATTTTTCTTAAAAAACAATCAATGATGGTTTCTGAATTATTAGTAGTTGGAAACATCCTACCATCTTTTTCAGTATGCAACTCCACGCCATTTTTCGAAAACCATTCAATGGTATTTTTTGTAGCAAATTGATAAAATGATTTCTTTAAAAATCGTTGACCTCTTGGATATTTTTTTAATAGCATTTCAATATCCGGACAGGCATGCGTTACGTTACAACGACCGCCGCCACTTATCCTTACCTTTGATAAAACCTTTGTTGATTTTTCTACAATTTTAATTTCCCATTCAGGATGTAGTTCTGCCACATGGATGGCACAAAAAAATCCTGCAGCACCCCCACCAACAATGACTATTTTTTTATTTTCCATGTGATTATAATTTTGGAAACGAGGATGCAAAATAAAAGCGATTCCCAAACGAAAAGCTATTATTAATTATTGACAACTAATAATAAGAACTATTCAAATTTGAATTCTTTTTTTCTGCAGCTTCAATCATACTGAAATCAGAAAGAATCAATGCTTCTTTGTCCTTCACACAAATATCATGTTCAAAGTGAACCGACATTTTACCATCCTGTGTTTTTACTGTCCAACCGTCCTCCTCGGTGAACACTTTATGCGTGCCCATATTAATCATTGGCTCAATAGCCAACACCAAGTTTTCTTTCATCTTTAATCCTGTGCCTCTTTTGCCATAATTAGGCACTTGTGGATCCTCATGTAATGACTTCCCTAATCCATGTCCTACTAATTCTCGTACAACGCCATAACCATGTAACTTTTCCGTATGCTCTTGTATGGCAAAACCAATATCACCCACTCGATTATTTACAATTGCTTTTTCAATTCCTTTATACAAGGACTCCTTTGTAACTTTTACTAATTGTAAAATATCCGGTGCTACATCACCTAATATAAAAGTATATGCATGATCCCCATGCCAACCATTTAATACAACGCCTAAGTCAATGGATACAATATCCCCTTCCTTCAATGGTGTTTTATTCGGAAAGCCATGTACCACAACATCATTCACTGATGCGCATATATTATGTGGGTAGCCATGGTAATTATAAAATGAAAGTGTTGCATTGTGATCTTTAACAAACTGCATACAAAACTGATCAACATCCAATGTAGACATACCAGGCTTTAATATAGTAGCTACCTGTGTTAAGGTTTTACTTACCAACAACGCAGCTTCCTGCATTAATTTTACCTGATCCTCTGTTTTTATATGCACCATAGATTGAGCTTGTCTTAAAACGAAACAAACCTGCCTTTAATGGACAGGTTTGTAAAGATAAATATTTTTAAAGTAACCAATAGCCTAAATAGGCGAATTGGTCATTGGATTACGACCTTGAACACGTCCAGAATTCATTAAACCATCATATTGACGCATCAATAAATAGGTTTCAATTTGTTGCAAAGTATCTAATACAACACCTACCATGATCAATAATGAAGTTCCTCCAAAGAAAGTACTGAATCCTTGCGTAACCCCTAATTTTTGTGCAAAGCCTGGTAAAATTCCCACCAATGCTAAAAATATAGCACCCGGTAAAGTGATCCTATCCATAACTGCTCCAATATAATCAGTGGTTGGTTGTCCAGGTTTAACACCAGGAATAAACCCGTTATTACGTTTTAAGTCTTCAGAAATTTGCTTAGGATTAAATATCAATGCAGTATATAAGAAAGTAAAACCAATAACCATTACCGAGTATATTAACATATACCAAGCATTACTATGATCATTGAATATTCTTACAATGCCTTGTGCTGAATCTAAATTTGTAAATGAAACCAATGTAGGTAAGAACATAATTGCTTGCGCAAAAATGATTGGCATAACACCAGCACTATTCACTTTTACAGGTAAAAATTGTCTTGCACCTCCTACTTGAGATCCGCCAATAACTTGTTTTGCATAAGTTACCGGTATTTTTCTAACCCCTTGTACTAAGATGATTAAACCCATGATGATGGTCACTAAAATTGCAATTTCAATTAAGAAAATTAACAATCCGCCACCACCTTTTTGGCTTTTAGAACCAAATTCCATAATCAATGATTGTGGTAATCTTCCTAAGATACCCACCATGATGATGATTGAAGTTCCATTACCCAAACCTTTATCTTGAATTTTCTCACCCAACCACATTACAAATAAAGTACCTGCAGTTAATGTAATAACAGTAGAGAACCAGAAGAATGGTTTGTATGCAGGAATCAATGCATCTGCATATCCTGGACTATTTAAATAAGCAACATACGCACCTGCTTGAAAAGTAGTTACGATGACTGTTAAATAACGTGTCCATTGATTTATTTTATTACGACCGCTTTCTCCTTCCTTTTGCACCTTTTGTAATTGCGGAACTAGAATGGTCATTAATTGCATGAAGATAGAAGCAGAAATATAAGGCATGATACCTAAAGCCAAGACAGATGCTTGCGAAAATGCACCACCCGCAAACATATCAAAAATGCCCAATAAGCCATTGTTGCCTCCTGCTTTTTGTGCAGCTTCGATTGCTAAAGGATTAATCCCTGGCAAAG
>RFZW01000064.1 GCA_009920495.1 Chitinophagia bacterium | reverse complement strand
CTTAAAACCAAATGGCGAAAAAATTATTCTTGAAGTGCAACAGCACTTAGGAGAGGATAGTGTTCGTGCTATTGCGATGGAAGGAACTGAAGGTTTGGTAAGAGGTATGGAAGTTGAGGATTCAGGTAAACCAATTTCAATGCCAGTAGGTGAAGGAATCAATGGTCGCTTGTTTAATGTAACAGGAGATGCAATTGATGGTTTGCCACAATTAGATAAATCAAATGGTCGTCCAATTCACGCAGTTGCTCCAAAGTTTGAGGACTTAAGTACTGCAACTGAAGTGTTGTTTACAGGTATTAAAGTAATTGACTTGATTGAGCCATATGCTAAAGGTGGAAAGATTGGTTTGTTTGGTGGTGCGGGTGTAGGTAAAACAGTATTGATTCAAGAGTTGATTAATAATATTGCCAAAGGGCATGGTGGATTATCCGTATTTGCGGGTGTGGGTGAAAGAACGCGTGAGGGTAATGACTTATTACGTGAGATGATTGAAGCAGGTATCATGAAATATGGTGATACATTCAAACATAGCATGGAAGAAGGTGGATGGGATTTGAGCAAAGTAAACTTAGAAGAATTAAAAGAATCAAAAGCTACTTTCGTATTTGGACAAATGAATGAACCTCCTGGAGCACGTGCGCGTGTTGCTTTGAGTGGTTTGACGATTGCAGAATATTTCCGTGATGGAGATGGTGCAGGAAAAGGAAAAGACATTTTATTTTTCGTTGATAATATCTTCCGTTTCACACAAGCAGGTTCTGAGGTATCCGCTTTATTAGGTCGTATGCCATCTGCGGTAGGTTACCAACCAACATTGGCAACTGAAATGGGATTGATGCAAGAGCGTATTACTTCAACTAAAAATGGTTCGATTACCTCTGTACAAGCGGTATATGTTCCTGCGGATGATTTAACAGATCCGGCGCCAGCAACAACTTTTGCGCATTTGGATGCAACAACCGTATTGTCTCGTAAAATTGCCGATTTAGGTATTTATCCTGCAGTGGATCCTTTGGATTCAACTTCAAGAATTTTAACACCAGCGATTGTAGGTGATGCACATTATGATACAGCGCAAAGAGTTAAAATGATTTTACAACGTTATAAGGAATTGCAAGATATCATCGCGATTTTAGGTATGGATGAATTAAGTGATGAAGATAAATTAATCGTATCTCGTGCACGTCGTGTTCAAAGATTCTTATCACAGCCTTTCCATGTAGCTGAACAGTTTACAGGTTTAAAAGGGGTGTTTGTATCTATTGAAGATACCATTCGCGGTTTTAATGCAATCATGGATGGCGAGGTTGATCAATATCCTGAAGCTGCATTTAACTTAGTTGGATCTTTAGAAGATGCTATTGAGAAAGGTAAGAAAATGATGGCTCAAGCTTAATTAACTAATTCGAATATTTAAACAGCGCACATGTTATTGGAAATATTAACACCCGACAAGAAGTTATTTAGTGGAGATGTATTTGGGGTGCAATTACCAGGTATTGATGGTTTATTTGAAATTTTGAATAAGCATGCTCCTTTAGTAAGTGCTTTAGGCAAGGGTCAAGTAAAGGTATTAATGACTGCTACTAAAACAGAAGCATATACCATTAAGAGTGGTTTTGTGGAAGTGGCGAATAACAAAACTACCGTTCTGGTTGAAGGCGTTTTGTAATGATACAATAACAAAATATTATAAAATATTGAATCCCTCCCGACTTATCTGGAGGGATTTTTATTTATATTCACATAGCCTAAAAAAGTAATTTTACGCATTCCCTGTATATGAAAAAAACATTTCCAGTTATTATTGTTTTAATCACTTTATCCATTATTGGGATATTGTTCATCCAAATTACTTGGTTGCAGGGCTTGTTTTTATTACAAAGGAGTCAGTTGTCTGAAAAGATTAACCAAACAGGCTTATTAGTAGTGACGGATATCGGAAAGAAAATGAATAGTGGATTGTCATTTCGATTGCCAAAAAGGGGGCGATTAAGTTTAGAGAATGAATATCATTTACACAAATTTGATGAGTCTACTATTGCAGATATTTATGATTATAAAGAGTTGAATCAAAAAATAAAATCCGCATTTGATAAATTTGAAATTGGCGACTTGCATTTTGAATTTGCGGTGGCAGATAAAAAAAGTATACTTGAATTAAGGAGTAATAATTTTGACGATTCTTTCACGGAAGATTTAAACAGCTTGCAGGTTCGTATACCAGTGATGCCACAGGATGTTATAGAGCCAGTGGGGCCATTTGAATCACTAATTATTGTTATTCCTGATGTAAGACTGTATTTACTAAACTCATTGAAGTGGATTATTTTAGGGGCGATACTTTTTATTTTAGTAGTATTAGCGGCGTTTTTTATTACCATTCGATCCTTATTGAATCAGCGTAAGGTGAATGAAATCAAGAATGATTTTATTAATAACATGACGCATGAATTAAAAACGCCTTTGGCGACAATATCATTGGCGGTGGATGCTTTAAAAACTGCAAAAGTGCAGTCGGATCCAACTTCAGTAGCCTATTTTAGTAATATCATTAAGGAGGAAAATGTTCGCATGAATAAACATGTGGAGACCATTCTGGAAACCGGTCAGCTTGAAAATAAGGACCTAGAATTAAACAAGCAGCCGGTGAATGTACATGACCTAATTCAGGCGGTGGTGGATAGTTATAAATTGCAATTAGAAGAGAAACCTTCTAATATTCATATGCAGCTAGATGCAACAAAGCCAGAAATTACTGCAGATGAAGAACACTTATTACATGTGCTATCTAATTTAATGGACAATGCGATTAAATATTCCAAGGAAACGATCGATATTTTAGTAAGCACTACTAATGTGAATAATAAAATCATCATTACTATCGAGGACAACGGGATTGGGATGACCAATGAAACGACAAAGCATATTTTTGAAAAATTCTATCGTGCCCATTCTGGGAATATTCATAATGTAAAGGGCTTTGGTTTAGGCATGAGTTATGTTAAGCGTATTGTTGCCTTACATAAAGGGCAGATCCGCGTTCAGAGCGAGTTGGACCATGGCACCACCATTGAAATTACGCTTCCCGTTGCTTAATTTGAATTTATAATTTTGACCCAGATGAATTATTGGATGCTTGAATAGCATCTGGTATCCAAAACAAACATCCATCCCCGTAACTTAAAAATCGGTATTGATGATCTAATGCATGTTGGTAAATAGTTTTCCATTTGGGTCCTACGATTGCTGCAATAATTAAAAGCAAGGTTGATTTGGGTTGGTGAAAATTGGTAACCAGTCCCTTCACCATTCTAAAACGATAGCCTGGCATAATCATTAATTGTGTTTTGGAAATTAGCGCTTGTAATTGACTCCTTTCCATCCAGTTGACAATGGCATGGAGTGCTTCTAGTTTAGGTATTTCTTTTTCACTCACTTCATAAGCATCCCATTGTAGTAAATGTAAATCGCTCGCTGCGATTTTTGGATTCGCAATAATTTTTACACCTAACCAATACAAACTTTCAATTGTTCTAAGTGAAGTAGTGCCTACTGCAATTAGCCGGGTATTATTTTTAATTAAGTAATGAATTAATTTTTTTTCAATTTCAAAAAATTCCGCATGCATGGGATGGTCATTAATGATATCGGTTTTCACTGGTAGGAATGTGCCTGCGCCAACATGTAGGGTTAAAAACTCTAGTGCAATGTTATTTGATGAAATTTTATTTAATAGTTCCTGACTAAAGTGCAAACCTGCAGTAGGAGCGGCAACAGATCCTTCTTCACTTGCATAGGTAGTTTGGTATCTATCCTTATCTTCGGCTGTGGTGTTTCTTACAATATAAGGAGGCAAAGGAATTTGACCGATGAGTGCTAAAATTTCAGAGAATATCATAGTTGCGTCGTCCCAAGAAAATTCAATTAAAAATTTTCCATCTAATTGATTTATTTTTTTTGCAAAAAAATGAATCTCTTTATTATTATGAAATAATATTTTTTTAAGAAAGGGCGTCTTCCATTTCTTTGCACCGCCTACTAAACAATTCCATACCACTTTGTTGGTTGCTTGCATAGCAATTTGCACAGGACTATATTCCATACTAGGTTCCAAGCAAAATATTTCAATCACACTATTTTTAGTTGGCTGAGCGTTTTCTTCTTGATGTGAATTAATTTTATTTTGAACTGATGGCGTGTCATTATTTTCAACCACCTCTTTGTCAAATAAAATTCTTGCAGCAATTACTTTACTATTATTAAATAGGAGTGTGCTTTGTGCAGGTATAAAATCGGTGATATTTTGATATTGGCTATTTGCAATAATCTGTTTATCCCATACCAGCAGTTTACTATCAGTTCTATTTTGGCAAGGGGTATAGGCTATTCTTTCATTAGGTAAAGCGTAGTCAAAGTCAATTAAATTCAGTTTCGGCAGCTGCTTCATGGGGCAAAGGTACATATTGCCTTGATTTTCACGCTAATTCACCAGTTATTCACTACTTTTTTGGGGTTTTCCACAGCTATAAACATCCATTTTTTTAGAATTGAGCCAAAAACTACCCCAATTCCTTTACTGTATTGATTATCAGCTTGGTTTATTACTTGTGGAAAACTAGAAGGGGTCATTTGGCCTTTAAAAGTGGTAAAATGTGTTAATTTGTGTGAACAAGTGGTAAAAAACACTTTAATTATTAACAATGACAGGCTTTCACGGAGAATATCAATCAACCATCGACGCAAAAGGTCGTTTTCTGCTTCCCGGCAGCTTGAAAAAGCAGTTGGCTGAAGGAGAGACGCATTTTATTGTGAGCAGGGGGTTTGAGAAGTGTTTGACACTTTATCCGATAAAAAGCTGGCAGGGTATATTAGATCGTATTAGCCAATTGAATGATTTTGATCCTAAAGTGAGACAGTTTCGTCGTCAATTTTTAGGGGGAGCAACTGAGGTTGAATTAGATGGCGCTGGCCGTATTTTATTACCAGCAACATTAAGAGAGTTTGCTTTACCAGGAAAGGAAATTGTATTAGCAGCTGCCTTAGATCGTTTTGAAATTTGGGATGCAAGCAAATACAAACAGCTCTTTGAAGATTTTTCTGCAGATGAATTTAGTAATCTAGCGCAGGAAGTAATGGCAGGAATTAAAAAACAAGATTAAGTAACAATGATGCAAAATCAAAACAATGATATCGTTGCATCGGAACAAGTTGCTTTTTCTTCTGATTATCATGTTCCTGTTTTATTTAATGAAACAATGGCGCATTTGAACATCAAACCCAATGGGGTTTATGTGGATGCCACTTTTGGCGGGGGCGGTCATAGCAGAGGTATTTTATCAAAATTAGGTCCAACAGGAAAGCTGGTTGCCTTTGATCAAGATGCCGATGCAAAAAATAACTTACCCCAGGACAAACGCATTGTTTTCATTCCTGAGAATTTTAGATACTTACAGCGGTTTTTACGCTTAAATAAAATTAATCAAGTAGATGGTGTTTTAGCTGATCTAGGGGTGAGTAGCCATCAATTTGATGAAGGGACCAGAGGTTTTTCAACAAGGTTTGATGGTCCATTTGATATGCGCATGGATCAACGCCAGCTAAAAACCGCAAAGCAAGTAATTGAAAGCTATGATGAATCTGCATTACATAAAATGTTTGAACAATATGGGGAAGTGTCCAATTCAAAAACATTGGCGAAACATATTGTTACCAACAGAACGCATGTAAAACTAAATACCGTTGCCGATTTCAAGTTGTTGATTGCACCGGTAGTAAAAGGGAATCCAAATAAATATTGGGCTCAAGTTTTCCAAGCGATTAGAATAGAAGTAAACGAAGAAATGGAAGCGCTTAAAGATTTATTAGCGCAACTAAAAGAGGTAGTAAAGCCAGGAGGAACTGCAGTGGTGATCACCTTTCATTCAATCGAAGACAGAATGGTGAAAAATGCATTTAGAGTGGCACCTGAGGAAGAAAATGAGGCGAATCCTTTCTTATCCGTAGAAAGGGAAAAATTTTGGAAGATCATTACAAAAAAACCTGTAGTGGCTTCTGAGAAAGAGATGAAAGAAAACAATCGAAGCAGAAGCGCAAAATTGCGCGCTGCGGAAAGATTATAAGTAGTATGTCCGTACCCGTTAACCCAAATCCAAAAGCTGCTTTTAAAAGCATCTTTAATTATCAATGGATAGTCATGAACATTACGTTGTTTTTGTTCCTGGCATTTTTAGCAATCCTCTACATTGCGAACGGACATTTAACCGACAAGACCATTCGTCAAATCAATACCACACAAAAGGAGTTAAAGGAGTTACAATTTGAATATAAAACAGTGAAGGCCGAGTTGATGCGTCGTAGTCGTGCTGTTGAAATTGAAAATGAAGTGGCCCCTTTCGGTTTAGTGGTTGCTAAAGAAATGCCTATTCGGTTGGTTCTAGAAAAAAGAATTCCATCTGCCAATAATAATTTAAAAGAAGATTCAAAATAATGGATGTAAAACGCGACATATTATGGCGGGTATATTTAAGCTATATATTAATAGTTATAGTTTGTATCACCATTTTAGGTAGGGCATTTTATATTCAACAAGTAGAAGGTAAATATTGGAGAAGCTTAAGTGATAGCTTACATCAACGCATTGTGGAAATTCCAGCCGCAAGGGGAACTATTTACAGCGAGGATGGGCAAATGTTAAGTACCAATATGCCTAGGTTTGACATTTACATTGACTTTAGGGTTGAACCCTTACACGAAAAGAGCGGAAAAATATTTAGAGAAAATATTGACTCTTTGTCTATTTCCTTGGCCACTTTATTTAAGGATAAATCTGCCGAAGGGTATAAAAATGAATTGACAAAAGCTTTTGAAGCTAGTGAAGGAAATTATGAGCTAAGAAAAAAGATTGACTATCGTGAATATTTAACATTGATCAAATTTCCGATGTTTCGTTTAGGACGATATAAAAGTGGCATGATTGCACAGGAGAAGAATTTCAGATTAAATCCTTATGAAAATATTGGCTATCGTACCATCGGATTAGCGAGAGATGAAAATAAGGTAGGACTCGAAAAGTCGTATGATACTGTATTAAATGGACGCAATGGTCGTCAGTTGGTTAGGGCAATTGCTGGTGGGGTAACCGTTCCAGTGGAGGAAGGTCAATTTGAAATTGAGCCTGAAACTGGTAAGGACATTGTAAGTACGATTGATGTGTTTATCCAAGAAGTAACGGAGAATGCATTAATGAAGATGATGATCAAAAATGAAGCGACATCGGGCGTAGCGATGGTGATGGAAGTGAAAACAGGGAAAATTAAAGCCATTGCTAACCTAGGAAAAATTAGTGAAGGTATATATAGAGAGGATTTGAATTATGCAATGACACCTACAGAGCCTGGGTCCACTTTCAAATTAGTTACGTTATTATCAGCTTTGGAAGATGGTAAAGTTACACTGAATTCGCGTGTTAATTTAGAAGGGGGTACTTGGAAAGTAGCAGGACAAACTGTGTATGATTCTGAAAAGCATGGAAAATTTGATGCATCTGTATTAGAAGCCTTTGAAGAAAGTTCCAATGTAGGTATGGCAAAAATTGCCATGGCCAATTATAACAATAATGTGGATGTATATTTTAAGCATTTAACAAAATTGAGATTGGACTCTACTTCTGGCATTGATTTAGTGGGGGAGAAGCAACCAAGAATAGTAAAACCAGGAAATAAAATTTGGGGTCCAACCACTTTGCCATGGATGGCCTTTGGGTATAATATTGAAATTGCGCCAATTCAAACTTTGAATTTATATAATGCGATTGCAAATAATGGGGTGATGATGAAGCCCTATTTGGTGAATGCGATACAGGAAGAGGGGCGTATTTTAAAATCATTTTCACCAAGAGTATACAATGCGCAATTATGTAAGCCAACTACCATTAGAGATTTACGTATCGCATTGGAAGGCGTTTGCATTAATGGTACTGCAAAAAAATTATTTGCAAATAGTTTGTACAAAGTGGCTGGTAAAACAGGAACTGCTAAAGTAGCGAATGGGAATAAGGGATATGGCGAAGGTATTTTCCAGTCTTCGTTTGCAGGTTATTTTCCTGCTGATAATCCCCAATACACCATCGTGGTGATTATAAAGAATAAGGCACACGCCGCTAATTTTTATGGTGCATCTGTTGCGGGCCCAGTTTGGAAAGAAATTTCAGATCGATTGTATTCAACTTATATTCAAAACAAATTAAACATACTTCCAGCATTTAATGTAAAAGATAGTCAGCTGTTTAATTATTCAATTTCTAAAATGTCCTTACAACAAATTGCTAAAACATTAGCTATTCCATATAAAGATTCTTCGAATGCTTCTGCTGATTGGGTGAAAGTAAATGGCATTGGCGCAAATGTGATTGGAAGACAACAAATTATTTCAGACAGTACAATGCCGGATATCAGTGGATTAAAATTACAAGATGCATTGTGGTTGTGTGAAAAAAGAGGCTTATTAGTTAGCTGTATTGGGAAGGGAAAAGTAGTAAAACAAAGTATTGCTCAAGGCGCTTATATTTCAAAAGGACAACAAATTCAAATTGAATTAAATTAATGAAAGAATTACAATCTATATTATTTGGAGTTGCTCTTCGTGAAGTTGTTGGATCAACGAAGCAATTAGTCAATGATATTCAGATGGATTCAAGAAAGGTCGCCGCTTCTTCTGTATTTGTTGCCATTAGCGGTGTTCAAGTAGACGGGCATCATTTTATTGACACTGCTATTGAAAAAGGAGCTACTGTTATTGTTTGCGAACATTTACCTGGGGTAACATTTCCAGGGGTTACCTACCTGATGGTTGAAAGTACAAGTGTTGCTGTTGCCATCATGGCACATCAGTTTTATAATGAACCATCCAACAAAATAAAATTAGTGGGCATTACTGGTACCAATGGAAAAACGACGGTTGCGACATTGTTGTTTAAATTATTTAAAGGTCTAGGATATACCTGTGGTTTAATAAGCACAGTTGAAAATCACATTGCTGATACCATTGTTCCAGCAACGCATACTACCCCTGATGCAGTTCAATTAAATGCATTATTGGATAAAATGGTGCAAGCGGGTTGCACACATGTATTTATGGAGGTAAGTAGTCATGCTATTCATCAACATCGCGTTACCGGATTAAATTTCACTGGCGGGGTATTTACAAATATTACACATGATCATTTAGATTATCATAAAACTTTCGAGGCTTATTTGGATGCTAAAAAAGCATTCTTTGATCATTTGCCAAATGCAGCATTTGCCATCACTAATGTAGATGATAAAAATGGTGCTCAAATGTTAGCAGATACAAAAGCGAATAGGTTGACTTATGCATTACATGCACCAGCAACGTATAAAGGAAAAATATTAGAGAATCAATTGCATGGATTGGTATTGTTGGTGAATGAAATTGAAGTGCATTGTAGGTTGATTGGCATTTTTAATGCCTATAATTTTTTAGCAGTGTATGGCGTTGCTATTCAGTTGGGTGAAAAATCGGAGGAAGTGTTAACCATACTAAGTGCATTAACAGGGGCAGAAGGCAGATTTGATTATATCATCGGACTTGATCAACGTATTGGTATTGTTGATTATGCACACACGCCTGATGCATTGGAGAATGTGTTAACTACGATTGCAAAATTAAGAAAAGGGGGAGAGGATGTTATTACTGTGGTTGGATGTGGTGGAGATAGAGATAAAACGAAGCGTCCAATTATGGCCCAGGTGGCTTGTGATTTAAGTACAAAAGTATTTTTCACAAGTGACAATCCTCGTTCCGAGGATCCTAATGAGATCATCAAGGATATGGAACAGGGCTTGAGTAGTTCAGCAAAAAGGAAGTATATCAATATCGTGGATCGTAAAGAAGCAATAAAGGCGGCGGTAAGTTTTTCAAAACCAGGAGATATTATTTTAATTGCGGGGAAAGGGCATGAGAAATACCAAGATATAAAAGGTGTAAAACAACATTTTGATGATAAAGAAGTATTACAAAATTTATTTAACGATTTAGCCAAATAAACCTCCTATGCTGTATCAATTAT
>RFZW01000063.1 GCA_009920495.1 Chitinophagia bacterium | reverse complement strand
TTAAAAAAGCATCCCCCATATTACGATAAGCGTAATCAAATTTTTCATCAATCACAATTGCGAATTGATATGCATCAATGGCCTTCTCATGCAATTTTAAACCCTGATAGGCTGCAGCTAAATTAAACCAAGCCAATGCGTTGTAAGGCTGCTCGTCAATCAACTTTTGATGCAGTCGAATACTTTCCTCATTGCGCCCTGTAAAATCGGTCCAGAAACAAATTTTATATAAGGCTTCTTCGTTGTTTGGATCCTCCTCTAATACCAGTTGCAAACAATCAAAAACTTTATCAAATGCTTCATGATCGTCATATACATCTGCTAATTCTAACAAAAGTTCGGTTCTTTCTTGGCCTGTAAATAAATGTAATGCTTCTTGCAATAACTCAATGGCCATTCCAGTTTGTTCCAGCGCCATATAGGCATCTGTTTTTAGAATAAACAAATTCATATCCTTATGATCATACAAGGATGCTGCATCTAATAATGAAAGTGCTTCTTTATAATTTCTGGTTGCCAAAAGCAGGTCCGCTTTTTTGATCATTAATAATGCAGAAAATGGGTATTGGTTTAAAGCTAAATTAGCAGCTTCGATTGCTTCTGCCACTTCATCCTTCTCATCCAAATGCTCAATTATCTTTTCAAAGTCATCCTCTTCAATATAGGCATTGGCCCTGCCAAACTTTAAATTTTGGTAACGATGCATTAACTCCTGAATATCCCTAGCTTCCTCCTCTTCTTCATGCGGATTAAACATAATACGATTATTTACAGGTTAGTAAGGTGTTGATTATCAATATTTTAATTATACCGAGCCCATCAGCTACCCTTTAAATAAATATACAAACAACCCCTTAATAATCAATAATTTATTGTTCACATACCCCCAATTAATCGTTAAAAATATTTTTTATTATAAAGTTCAAAAAATACTACCTTCGTAGACGAATGCGTATTCTAAAAAACATATTATTGGTGACTTGTTTAATAACTGGTTTAGTTATTTCAGGTAGCACGTATGCAAGTACTGTAATTACAACTACGTTAGAATCAAAAAAAGTAGAAGAAAAGTATTCATTAAAAAACTTAGGAAGTATGGCACGCAAAACAGCGAGCTTCTATACTTTAAAATCAAGTTTAGAATTCAAAGGACTTAGCACCATAAGCAATAGCAGCAATGCCGCTTATTTAAAATATAACAAAGGAAATATCTCTTATGTAATTCCTTATCGTTATAAAGTGATCTTACCAAGATTCAAAGCACCTACCCGCATACAACCTTAATATTTCACTTAGGTTCAGATTAGTTTCTTAACATTCAAGAGCAACACTTGTACTTTAATTAGCAGTTTGTTTAATTTTCAATTTTACTTCACTCAATGAATTACTTTACTTAATCAAGTATTTGGAATTCCAATTTATTAATTTGAAATTGATTCAATGTTATTGGACTAAAATCCAATAGGGTTGCCATATATTTAATAACAGGATTATTTTTATTGACAATACTGTAGCCTAATACCAATCCCTGCACTTCCTTAAATGCAAATTCAAAAGTAGTCACGGAGGGTATTAAATCAGGTGTATAATAAACTTCATAAACAACCCCATCACTCAATTCAAGTTTCACTTTTTTACAATGATAGCCAAGCACCGTAATGGTATCAGTCGCAATTTCCTTCATTGAAATTAAAGTGGCCAAGCTAGCAGGCGGATATGTTATTTCTTGTAAATATTTATTGTTGCCGACTTCCTTTGTAACAACCGCTTTATCCTGTTGAATATTAAATATTAAAGTTTGTACCAACTGCGGTGTTGTTAATGTGGTTTTACATTGACTTCCTTTGATCCAAACTTTTTTTGAACCAATTGCTACCCATTCATTTTTTTGTTGCTGCTGTATATCAAATTGAATAGTACACTCCCCTAACACTTTGGCTTGCGCATGCGTATAGGCGCTTATAAATAAAACGCATATGATAAGGGGGATTTGTTTGAAGTTCATTTACTGATATAAAAAAAGAGACCCTCCAGGTAGTTAGGTCTCTTTAAGTAAAATGTTATTTTTTAGTCTTATCCTTTAAGGTTTGCACCTTTTTTTGCGCATCTACCATTTGCTCGTATTTGCTTTGCCAATTACTTTTTTTCTTTGGCGTTTTTCTTTTCACATCAATATCTGCCAAAATTTTATCATGATTAATAATAACTTTTTGAATCACTAATTGCATTAATAAAGTAATGACGTTTGAAACGGTATAATACCAGGTTAAGGCGGAAGGCAACCCATTAAAAATGAAAAGTAACATGAATGGGAATATATAAGGCATGTACTTTAATGCAGGATTATCCTGCGTGGGTGTCATTGCCATATTATAGATCGACATCAAGAAACTTGTAAATACCGCCAATAAGGTAAACAAACTGATATGATTACCAAAGCCCATTGGAATGGTAAATGGTAATGTAAATATTGAATCATAGCTCGATAAATCATGACTCCATAAGAAAGATTGCCCTCTTAAGGAAATGTTTGAATTAAAGAAACTATACAATGCAAAGAAAATAGGTATTTGCAATAACGCTGGAATACAGCCTCCTAGTGGGTTTACACCCGCTTCTCTGAACAACTTCATCTGCTCCATCGCGAAACCTTGTTGGTCATCTCCCAATTTCTTCTTGATTTCATCAAGCTCAGGTTTTAATACTTTCATTTTAGCACTACTCAAAAAACTTGAGTAAGTCAAAGGAGAAGTGACTAGTCGAATGAAAATAGTAAGTAGGAAAACAACCCATCCAAAGTTTTTAACAAAGCCTGCGAAAAAATCAAACACAGGCATTAAAATATATTTATTAATAGGACGAACGAAAGAATATAAGTCTCTTCCTAGGTTTACAATTTTCTCCATTTCAGGCGCTTGTGATTTCAATATCTGAAAATCATTAGGACCATAATATAATGAAAAATCAATGTTTGCATTATCACCATTCAACTTGGTTTGCAATTGTGATTGCATGGTAGCTAAGCCATTGCTGCTATCAAGTTTACGTTGCCAATCAACTTTACCAGAAACAAAGCCTTGCTTATTTATGATTGTAGTTGCGAAAAATTGTTGCACCAACCCAATCCATTGTACTGGCTTTTCAAATGTATGCGTGGTTTTACTTGAAATATAATCAAACTCATTTCCTTCTGAAAAACAAATATTTGACATTTGACGCTCATATACAGAGGTGCGTTCCTGTTGGTAGGAATGAACATCCCATAAAAAATTAACTTGCTGATTCGTAAACAATGCAGAAACACCTTGTAATTGAATGGACCAATCTACATTGTACTTATTAGGTGCCAATGTAAATAAGTGACGAATTACTTTGCCATTCGGCGTATTCCAAACGTATTCCAATTTTTGTAACCCATCTTTTGTAGGTAATACATTCACCGTTGGGAATAACACTTTGTTCACCTGCGCAGTTTTATTATCCCCTATATTAACAGTATAGTTCAAGGAACTGCTATCCCCTAATTTTACCAATTGCTTTTGATTATTGGTATATTTTTTCAATGTAACGCCAACGACTTGCCCCCCCTTGTTACTGAATTTTACTTTCACTAAATCATTCTCCAATTCAGTGAATTGCTCTTGAACAGAATCCACAATTACAGAAGCAGATGCGCCACCAATTTTTGCAGTATCGGAGATGATTGGATTTTTCGCAGCCGCAGCCTTAGCCGCTTCCGCTTTTAACATCATAACAGAGTCGTCAAAATGCTTTTTGTACGCAGTCAATTCAGTTTGTTGCTTGTTCGTGTACCAGAAATAAGTAAAAAACAAACCTGCTAACAATATAAACCCAATGACCGTATTTTTATCTGTGTTCATTTGTGAAATTTTAACCGTATTTAACGAGGGCCAAAGGTATCGTTTTTTTACAAATTTCGGCTGTATTTACCCCCCACCTGGTACAAGGCATTGGAAATTTGACCTAAACTGCAATATTTTACCGCCTCCATTAATAGGGTGAAAATGTTTTCATTATTTATAGCTGCTTTTTGGAGCTTTTTGAGATGAATTTCGGCCACAGATTGGTTTCTTTTTTTAAACGCGTCCACATGCTGTATTTGTCCATTTTGTTCTCCTGTGGACGACCTGAAAATGGCTTGCTGATCGGCATTGTGTTTTTGTTCCTGATTCACAAAAGCATTTACCCCACTCTCCTCCTGAATTTTAGTACGCTGATACATTCTTTCCATAGCACCCAACACACCGCCCCTATTATTTATTCTTTCAAACTCGCGCATCACTGCCTCTTCCACTAAATCCGTTAATTCTGTAATTAAGAAACTTCCTTGTTGGAAGTTTTCAACCTTAGTAGTACCTAATTCTTTATTAATAATTAATTGAATCGCTAGTGCGCGCCTAACACTTTCTTCTGTAGGTGTGGTAATCGCTTCATCATAAGCATTGGTATGTAAACTATTGCATTGATCGTATATTGCATACAAGGCTTGCAGTGTGGTTCTGATATCATTAAAATCAATTTCCTGCGCATGCAAACTTCGACCACTGGTTTGTATATGGTATTTTAATTTTTGGGACCGCTCATTGGCATGATACTTATGCTTCATCGTATTGGCCCAAATTCTTCGAGCCACTCTTCCAATAACTGCATATTCAGGATCCATCCCATTGCTAAAGAAAAAACTCAGGTTAGGAATAAAATCATCAATCGCAATGCCCCGATTCATAAAATATTCAACATAAGTAAAACCATTGGCTAAAGTAAATGCAAGCTGTGTAATTGGATTAGCGCCTGCTTCTGCAATATGATATCCAGAAATGGAGATACTATAAAAATGTTTGATTTTATTTTCAGCAAAATAAGCTTGCACATCACCCATTAATCTTAAGGCAAAATCGGTTGAAAAAATACATGTATTTTGTGCTTGATCTTCTTTTAAAATATCCGCTTGTAAGGTGCCTCTAATATTGTTAAGCACTTCCTTTTTTATGCTCTCATAAACAACAGGTGCCAATACTTGATCACCGGATACTCCCAATAATTTCAAGCCCAATCCATTATGCCATTCATTAAAATTTAATGATTTGTTTACATTGGAATAGGCAGGCAGCGCAGCTTCTTTAAATAGTTGCTTAATTTTTTTATTAACTGTTGGCCATAACTTGTTCGCCGTAATATACTTTTCGCAGGCTTGGTCAATCGCGGTGTTAAAAAATTGCGCCATGAGTATGGGTGCAGGCCCATTGATGGTCATACTCACCGATGTACTAGCACTATTTAGATCAATGCCACTGTATAATTTTTTTGCATCATCAATAGTAGCCACACTTACACAACATCTAATCTTTTTTCTGGATCATGTCCATATAAAGTAACGCTATCAAAGGCGGTTGAAAGTCGAATAGAACTTTGCCCCTTACTTAAAAAATGAAATCGACTATTAGTTCTTTCAGGACTACCTTCTCCTGCAAACATTCTGGTGGGATCCTCCGCTGTCTGCTTCAATTTAAATACACCGGCAGTGAATGGAAAATATCCGGGAAGATTTTCCTTGAAATGCCATTCAGAAATATCGCCCCAATCCTTAAACTTGGGCAATTGAACTTTTTGAATGACTGTTCCTGATTGCGTTTCAAAACTTAAAGCATGTTTTACTTTTTTTCCTTTGAAGTCATTTTCTAAAAAAGGTTGCTGATAACTAGCCGCCTTTTCGGGCCATTCAGATAAAAGCTGCTTTACCTCAGGCGCAATTTGTTGTTCAATAAGTGTATTGGCTTTTAAAATTTTCTTATCCTCTTTTAATGAAGCTTCTTTTAATACCTGCTGAAAACAATACCATTTTGATGCCCGCTTTTTTTGATCTTCAATCCAATGATTATTTTTTTGAATCACATCCACAATTTCACCTAGATAATTATTTCGTTTATTAGGAATAGTGGGCGCTTTAACCACATTTTCATTATAAAGCGGCTCCCACGGAAGTGTCTGCCACTTTAGTTTACATTGCTTGCATTCCAGGATCATTAAAGTGCGAAGCTATGGTTCCAAAAATAGGCATACTATTTATTTCATCAGACCATTGATGATGTGAACGTCGAAATTGTTTGCGCACATCTCTTACTGCATCTAAACCGCCTGTGCGATCAAATTTATTAATAGCAATAATTTTCGCATAATCAATCATATTAATTTTTTCCAATTGGGTGGGTGCACCAAACTCGGGTGTCATTACATACATGGGAATGCTAACAAAATCAATAATGGTAGCATCATTCTGACCTACGCCTGCGGTCTCAATAATAATGCTATCAAAACCAGCTGCAATACAAAGTTCAATGACGGCATCCATTGAATTGGCAATAGAATTTTTATCGGACCTCGTTGCAAGTGATCGCATAAAAACATTGGGATGATCTATGGCATTCATACGAATACGATCTCCCAATAAAGCACCCCCCGTTTTTCGTTTGGTAGGATCCACTGAAATCACCGCAATGGTTTTTTGTGGATTGGCTAATAAAAAATATTGCACTATGCGATCGCAAACAGTTGATTTTCCAGCACCACCTGTTCCGGTAAGTCCTATAACCGGAATGTCCTTTTTACTTTTTTTTACCCCCTTTTTAATGGGGCCATTTTGCAATAAAGTAATGGCCCTACTTAAATAACGCGGATCTATTTTTTTTGAAAAATTTAATTTGGGTAATTTATTTTTGGGAAAACTTTTTAATTCATAATTACAAAATCGAACTACCTCTTTAATCATTCCTTCAATACCCAATCGTAAACCATCCGCTGGTAAAAATATTTTTGAAATTCCTATCTTTTCTAATGCAGCTGCTTCTTTGGGTAAGATGGTACCACCGCCACCGCCCACTATGATAATATGCTTGTACCCTGCATCATTCAGTAACTTTCTTACGTAAGTGAAAAATTCAATATGCCCTCCTTGATATGAGGTAATCGCGATTCCTTGTACATCTTCCTCAATAGCAGCCGTTACTATTTCAAGTGCTGATCGATTATGTCCAAAATGGATAATTTCAACGCCCTGTTCTTGCAAAACACGACGCATAATATTAATAGAAGCATCATGGCCATCAAATAGACTCGTGGAAGTGAGGATACGAATATTATTCATACCCTAAAGCTAACAAATGTTAGCAATATAACAAGCTAGCAATTACTTTTTTGCTTGGAGTTTAGCTGCTGCAATAAAATGAACAAATAAAGGTGCTGGATATTCCACCGTACTTTTCAATTCTGGGTGGTATTGTACCCCAATAAAAAATGGATGATTCGGTAATTCTACAATTTCAACTAATCCAGTCGCTGGATTCACACCACTCGTCACCATGCCTGCATCCTGAAATGCTTTTAAATAATCATTGTTAAACTCATAACGATGGCGATGGCGTTCACTTATTTCAGTGGTGCCATAAATTTTATAGGCCAAGGTATCTTTTGTGATCGTACAAGGATAAGCACCTAAACGCATGGTGCCGCCCATCATGGTGATTCGCTTTTGTTCCTCCATCATATTAATGACAGGATATTTTGAAAGTGGATCCATTTCAACAGAATGCGCACCTGCATATCCTAAAATATTACGTGCAAATTCAATCACGGCCATTTGCATTCCTAAACAAATTCCAAAGAAGGGTAATTTATTTTCACGCGCATATTGCACTGCAATAATTTTTCCTTCAATACCCCTATTACCAAAACCTGGGGCTACTAATAAACCATCTAATTCCGACAATTGAGCATGTGCATTTTCAGCAGTGATATTTTCACTATGTACATTCACTACATTCACTTTCACTTCATTCATTGCACCTGCATGTATAAAGCTTTCTAGTATGGACTTATAGGCATCTTGCAGTTCAATATACTTTCCAATTAATCCAATGTTTACCGTTGCTTTTGGATGTTTTAATTTATCTAAAAAAATATTCCATTTGGTTAAATCAGGCTCCTTGTAATTTTGAATATTTAATTTTTTCAATACAATTAAATCCAACTTTTCTTTTAACATTAACAAGGGTACTTCGTAAATAGTACTTGCGTCTAATGATTCAATTACATTGCCTGCTTTTACAGAATAAGGCAATTTTCTTTTTAATGTCATCATTTAACGGATGTTCGGTTCTACAAACAATCACATCTGGATGAACCCCTGTTTCACTCAACATTCTAACACTATGTTGTGTAGGTTTTGTTTTTAATTCCTTAGCAGCATTTAAGTAAGGAATTAAAGTTAGATGCACCACCATGACATCATCCTCTGGTAACTCCCATTGAATTTGACGCACCGTTTCAATAAAAGGCGTGCTTTCAATATCACCCACTGTTCCGCCAATTTCAGTAATCACCACATCAAACTTTCCATCCTGGCCTAACAATAACATGCGGCGTTTAATTTCATCTGTGATATGTGGAACTACTTGTACTGTTTTTCCTAAAAATTCACCTGCTCTTTCTTTATTAATAACGGTTTGATAAATACGACCTGTAGTTACATTATTTGCTTGGGAAGTTGGGCTACTTAAAAAACGCTCGTAATGCCCTAAATCTAAATCAGTAATGAAGCGGCAATGATGCCCTTACCCAAACTACTCGTTACACCCCCGGTTACAAATACATACTTTGCCATATTATTATTGCTTCTTTTTTGAAAATAGGATACACCCAATAGCAAAATACTATTGTGTATAAACCACTCTCAAAATGGTTAATTTACTTATTAGGACCTATCTTTATTTGGAAAAATTCTTAGAGGTCATACAAACCTACACCAAAAAAGGGGTGGAAAAAAATGATCCTATAGGCCCAACAAAAAATGTTTATAAGTGTTATTTAAAAGTGAACATCTTTACTAAAAACAACTTAAATAAAATGAAAAAACTAATTTATGCTACTTTGGCCCTTGTATTGTCGGCTAGTTTATTAAGCTGGCAATGGTCCAAAAACCAACATCCGCCGATTGATAAAAAAGAGGTGATTGAATGCCTCAATATGGAAACACAACAAGCCTATCAACTGGAGGCAAGCACCCCCGCTTTTGCGGCAATGCACCCGAACCCTTTGGTGGTATATCCAGAAAATTTATTGGGAAAAATGATTGAATTTGAGGCAGCGGACGGAAAACAAGCCTCTGCTTATTTTATCCCTGCCAAAAAGAAAACCAATAAATATTTAATTGTGATTCAGGAATGGTGGGGTTTGAATGATAATGTAAAAATGGAATCAGATAAATATTACAATGACCTTGGTAATGTAAATGTAATTGCAGTGGATATGTATGATGGAAAAGTAGCTGCAACACCAGATAGCGCCATGAAATTAATGCGTGGTGCCAATATGGAAAGAATGACCGCTATTATTCAAGGTGCCATTAAATACGCCGGCAGTAAATCTGCCATCTATAGTGTGGGTTGGTGTTTTGGCGGTATGTGGAGTTTACAAACAGCCATTCTTGCTGGGCCACAAGCGAAAGGTTCTGTAATGTATTATGGTCGCCCTGAAACGAATATGGATAAATTAAAATCCATTCAATGTGACATCATTGGCTTCTTTGGCAATAAGGACCAAAGCCCTTCTCCTGCAATGGTGAATGATTTTGAAAAGAATATGAAAGATGCGGGTAAAAATTTATCAGTGAATAGATATGAAGCAGGTCATGGTTTTGCAAATCCAAGCAATCCAAGTTTTAATGCTGCTGCAACTGAAGATGCTTATGCGAAAGCAATTGCGTTTTTAAAAGCCCATTAATCCAAATAACGATTATTTCAATAAATAAAGCGCCCTTCAAAATAGAATTTCATTTGCCTCCGCGGCACGCAGCGGAAGTCGGCTATATGAAACTATTTTGAAGGGCGCATTAGTATATTCTTGATAACAAAAAAGAGAAAAAATACAATATTCTTCGGCTCTCAATCGCAAGCTCAAATGTTCGCTCAGAATAGTATTTCTTTCTCTTTTTTTTTGAAACAAAATTGTATTTAACTAATACAATTGCTTTTTAACAAGATAATTGGCAACGTAATCTCCAACCCCCTCTTCCAAGGTTGAAAACGGTGCGGTGTATCCGGCTACGCGAAGCTTATTCATATTGGCTTCGGTAAAGTATTGGTATTTATCTCTGATATCTAGTGGCATATCAATGAATTCAATATTTGGTTGT
>RFZW01000062.1 GCA_009920495.1 Chitinophagia bacterium | reverse complement strand
AATGATGAATTTAGTTTAATCAGTTACCCGCAAAAAAATAATAGCAATCAATTTCTACAACTAGCCACTGGGTATATTAATTATACAGCCAGCTTCCCTAATCAAGCAGGATGGAGCAATTATGATTTATATGCATTTGCGGTATACAAAAATAAAACAAGGAATCAGTTGTGGGATATGTTGGCTTCTGGAAAATTATACATCAATGGCTATCATGCAGGTGATTATGAAGCCAAGGTTTATTTGTCAAGGATTTTGAATACGAAGGGAAATTATATGAAATTGTCGTTTCAAAATTATAATCGAACACCCTCCGCAAATTTATTGGGTCGTACGCAGTTTCCAATTATTGGACTTTCAAGTACAAAAAAAGAAAATACAATTGATTTAATGGGGGTCATTGGTAATTATAAATCAGAATGGTTAGCACAAGTAAATTATCAGTTGATCAATAATTATAATTATTTCTCCAATGGCTATCAAGCCAATACCTATGGAGGGGCAATTAGTTATTTGCGTATTCAAGCCGAGCAAAAATTAAAATTATCAACGCATTGGAACTGGTACAATCAATTAAATGTGCAATTGGTTGATCAATCAAGCCCTATTCACGTACCATTAATATTAACCAGGCAGCGTTTGGCGTTTGAGGGTAATTTTTACAAGAATTTAAATTTATCTACTGGACTAGAATTGATATATCACACATCTTATAAAGCAGATGGATATATGCCTTTGACCGGACAATTTTATACGCAGAATAATTATACATTAACGAATAGGCCTATTGCCAACGCGTTTTTACATTTTATGATCAAAAGATTGAAGGCATATATCCGATTAGAAAATTTAAATACACTGATTCCAACCAGTGAAAAATTGGGTCCTTCCTATAATTTCGCAGCCCAAAATTACCCAACCAATAGTTTGTGGTTTAGGGTGGGTATATGGTGGAATTTCATCAATTAATATGGCTTTAAAAGTTGAGAAAAATCGCTAACTTTAGGGGGTGAGAAAAGCAACTACTATATTTTTAACTACGCTCTATATTTTAGGGGCGACAGAGGCGTATCAGTTGCTTAAATTGCCTTTTTTATTTGAGCATTATAAAACACATCAAAAATTTAATCAACAATTAACTTTTTCTAAGTTTATCGATATTCATTATTTCACTACAGCCACTTACGATTCGGATTATCAACAGGATATGCAATTGCCTTTTAAATCTTCCAACAGAACTGTTTCATTGTTGAATTTTGATAGTTACTTTATTGCAAAATTGTTTATTGAACCTATTGTTTTTTTTACCTCGCAAAAAAAACATCCATTGTACAACGATCGGGATTATGCATCAAATAAATTAGATAATATTTTTCAGCCACCCCGTGCGTAAGTTTCAATTCACACATTCTTTTTTTGCATAATTCATTTATGCTATCATTTACTATTTGAACAAGAAATTACTATGTTAAATAAAATAATAACTTATTCTATTAAGAATAAGTTAATCGTTGGACTATTTGTGGTTTCGCTCATTTTATGGGGCACTTATCAGGTAACACAATTACCCATAGATGCGGTTCCTGATATCACAGACAATCAAGTACAAGTTATTACTGTTTCACCATCACTTGGTGCAACAGATATTGAAAGGCTGGTTACATTCCCCATTGAACAAGCATGTAGTAGTATTCCTGGTACGAAACAAATAAGAAGTTTCTCTAGGTTTGGACTTTCATTAATTACTATTGTTTTTGAAGATAAAATTGATATTTACTGGGCAAGGCAACAAATAAGTGAAAAGTTGCAAAAGGTACAGCAAGATATTCCACCGGGAACAGGTACACCCGAATTAGCCCCAGTTTCAACAGGATTGGGAGAAATATTTCAATATGTAGTTAGGCCTTTAAAAGGGTATGAATCAAAGTATGATGCAATGGAGTTAAGAACAATTCAGGATTGGATTGTTAGACGACAATTGATAGGAACCCCCGGTGTTGCTGAAGTTGCTAGTTTTGGTGGCAAATTAAAACAGTATGAAATTTCTGTACGTCAAGATCAGTTAAAATCCTATGGGTTAACTATTTCGGATATATTTTCAGCCTTAGAGAAAAACAATCAAAATACAGGAGGCGCGTATATTGAAAAAGGGCCTACTGTACTTTACATAAGAAGTGAAGGATTAACAGTCAATATTGATGATATAGAAAAGATTGTGGTAAAACAAATGTCTAATGGGAATCCACTATTGATTCGTGACATTGCCAAAGTGCAATTAGGATCAGCGATTAGATATGGTGCCATGACATTTAATGATGAAGGAGAAGTGGCGGGTGCAGTAGTGATGATGCTGAAGGGAGAAAATTCATCCTTGGTGGTGAAAAGAGTAAAAGATAAGATTTCTGAAATTCAAAAAATGTTACCAGAGGGTGTAGTCATTGAGCCTTTTTTGGATAGAACCAAGATGGTCAATAATGCAATTAAAACAGTTGAAACAAATTTATTAGAAGGGGCATTGATTGTAATTTTTGTACTTGTATTTTTTCTTGGCAATTTAAGGGCTGGTTTAATTGTATCATCAGTAATCCCATTGTCAATGCTATTTGCCATTATATTGATGAATATGTTTGGTGTTGGTGGGAACCTGATGTCATTAGGCGCCATTGATTTTGGATTAATTGTTGATGGCTCTGTGATTGTGATAGAAGCTATTTTACACCGTTTTGCACACTCGAAACATTTTAGAACATTAGTTAGGGTGAATCAAGGGGAAATGGATGAAGAGGTGGGCAAGTCAACAGGTTCCATGATTAAGTCGGCCGTGTTTAGTCAAATCATCATTTTAATTGTTTATATCCCTATTTTATCATTGCAAGGTATTGAGGGTAAGATGTTTAAGCCAATGGCATTCACTATTGCCTTTGCTATTTTCGGTGCATTTATATTATCTATTACTTATGTGCCCATGATGGCTGCTTTATTTTTAAATAAAAAATTAAATCATAAAAAAAATATTACTGATAGGTTAATGATTTGGTTAGAACGAGCTTATCAGCCATTTTTAAAAATGGTATTAAATATTCCAAAGACAGTCATTGGGATAACCGTCATTTTGTTTTTTGTTTCTGTTGGTTTGTTGATGAATATGGGAGGTGAATTTATACCACAGTTGGAGGAAGGTGATTTTGCTGTTGAAACAAGGGTTTTAACAGGAAGTAATTTGAATAACACCATTGCGTCTACGCAAAAAGCGACCAAGTTATTATTACAAAATTTTCCGGAGGTTGAAAAAATTGTCACTAAAATTGGAAGTGCTGAAATTCCAACCGATCCTATGCCATTTGAAGCTGGAGATATGATGGTCATTTTAAAAGATAAAAAAGAATGGACTTCGGCAAAGACATTTGGAGAATTAAGTATGAAAATGACAAAAGTATTAGAGCAGGTCCCGGGTATCACTGTCGGTTTTCAATTTCCTGTACAAATGCGATTTAATGAATTGATGACGGGTGCTAGACAAGATGTGGTATGTAAAATATTTGGAGAAAACTTAGACACCCTCACCCATTATGCAGCGCAATTAAATGGTATTATTCAAACGGTGGATGGTGCTGTTAATATTTATGAAGAAAAAGTGACTGGTATGCCGCAGGTGGTCATTAAATATAATCGAGATGGTATGGCGAAATACGGATTAAATGTAGAAGATGTGAATAGGGTGGTGAACAGTGCGTTTGCTGGACAAATTGCTGGTCAGGTATATGAAGAAGAAAAAAGATTTGATATGGTGGTTCGCCTTGATGGCGAAACAAGAAAAAGTTTATCAGATATTCAGAACTTAAATATCACTACAGCGAATGGTATGCAAATTCCATTGTCCTTTGTTGCAGGCATTGAAGAAATTGAAGGGGTTAATCAAATTCAAAGAGAAAATACAAAACGCCGTATTATTGTTGGTTTTAACATTAATGGGCGTGATGTACAAACCATTGTGAAAGAACTTCAAACGAAAATTGGGCAACAACTTAATTTACAAAAAGGCTACACGATTGTATATGGAGGATCTTTTGAGAATATGACTGCTGCAAAAGACAGATTAAGTATTGTGGTTCCAATTGCATTATTCTTGATTTTTTTATTACTTTATTTTGCCTTTGGTTCAGTAAAGCAGGGTTTGCTTATTTATACGGCAATACCTTTATCGGCCATGGGTGGTATTATTGCGCTATGGGCAAGAGATATGCCATTTAGCATTTCCGCAGGGGTTGGTTTTATTGCATTGTTTGGCGTTGCGGTTTTAAATGGTATATTGTTAGTGACCGAATTTAATAGGCTCAAATCGGAAGGTTGGCATGATATATCACGTATTGTTATTCATGCGACTAAATCCAAGTTAAGAGCAGTATTAATGACCGCACTTGTACCCGCACTTGGTTTTATTCCAATGGCCATTAGTACAGGCGCAGGAGGCGAGGTTCAGAAGCCTTTGGCCACTGTTGTTATTGGTGGATTAATTATCTCAACCATGTTAACTTTATTTGTGCTACCTGTCATGTATTTGCTATTTGAAAAAGGAACAAAATATTTGACTATGAATAAAAATGCATCCATCACTATTTTAATTTTGTTGTTGTTTGGACAAGCAAGTTTTGCGCAAAATAAAATAAGTCTTAGTGCTGCTATCGATACTGCATTAAAGAATAATACATCATTACGCGCATCTAATTTGAATGTGGATTATTATAAAGCCTTGAGGAAGAGTAATGTAGATATAGATAAAACCTTATTCGATTTTGGTTACGGTAAAATCAATGGCTTTCAAAATGATAACCGGGTTTTAATATCTCAAAATGTCCAATTTCCTAGTGTTTACAAAAGTCAGGGGGATATTAATAAAACAAATCTGGCGATGAGTGAGTTAAGTAAATTGACAAATGAAATCGAATTAAAATACTTGGTCAAGAATAAGTATTATCAGCTATTGGTATTGCAAAATAAAAAACAACTACTTATACAGGCAGATAGTATTTATAGCGCTTTTGTTACCAAGGCGAATCTGCGTTATAATGCAGGGGGTACAGATATTTTAGAGAAAGTAACAGCGGAAAGTCAGTTGGCGCAAATTTCAAATCAACTACAAACGCTTACGCTAGCTTACGAAAACAATCTGAATGAGTTTAATTTTATATTAAATAGCACCAATACCTATGCGCCTGCTTCAGAAAAATTGGAAATATTGTTGGCGCAATTGCCAGATGTATATGCAATACAGCAAACGCCCGTGGTTCAAATGGGTGCGCAAAAAGTAGCCTTAGCTGAAAATCAACAGAGACTTGAAAAAGGCAAGTTGCAACCTTCTTTCAATGTGGGTTATAACTCATCCACCATTATTGGTTGGCAACCTACAGGACAAGGCAATGAATCTTATTTTGGCAGTAATCATCGATTTGGTGCAATCAACCTAGGGCTATCTATTCCTATATTTTCAACAGCCCAAAAATCAAAAATTGCTGCAAGTAAAGTTCAAATTGAACAAAATAAATTAGAAAGCTTGGCGCTACAGCAGCAATTAAGTTCCAATTTTAAAAATTTACTAAATGCGTATCTCCAAAATAAGAAATTAGTCCTTTCCTATCAAAAAAGTATGTTGCCAAATGCTACACTCCTTATTGAAACTGCAGGTCGAAAAATAAATGCGGGGGAGATTACTTATTTAGAATGGGTGATGATTATAAATCAGGCAATTCAAATAAAAAGTGAATATTTAAATTATATTCAACAATTAAATGAAAATGCAATTGAGTTAGAAAAATTAACTGCTACAAAATAATGAAAAAAATATTTATGAAATCAAATCAAATTTTCGCCATTGCAGGGATTAGTTTAATGCTGGCATGTACTGCAAATAAAAAAGAGGAACAAAAAGTAGTTGCAAGTTCATTTAAAAAGGACAGTGCTATTTTGAATGTGATTCGTTTAACGGCCGAGCAATTAAAAACTGCAAATTTAACTATTGGTCAGGTTCAAAATAGGGACATGCATCAGGTATTAAAAGTGAATGGCTTAATTGATGTTCCACCAAGTAATATTGTTTCTGTCAGCATCCCTTTGGGTGGATACTTGAAAAAAACGAACTTAATTCCAGGAATGTTTGTTAAAAAAGGAGCCTTACTTGCTGTGATTGAAGATCCGATATATATTCAACTACAACAGGATTATTTAACCGCAAAAAGTAGGTTAGCCTACTTAGATGCTGATTTTATTAGACAGCGGGATTTAAATATGACAAAATCTACCAGTGATAAAATATATCAATTGGCTAAAAGTGATTTTGAGAGTCAAAAATATTTAGTTAAATCATTACAGGAAAAATTAAAACTAATCGGCATCGATCCCGTTCAATTAAATGAAACAACAATTTCAAGGTCTATCAATTTCAATTCCCCTATTAATGGCTATGTGACTAAGGTGAATGTTAATATTGGCAAGTATGTTACGCCCACTGATGTGTTATTCGAAATTGTAGATCCAAGTGATTTACATGTAAGATTAATTGTTTACGAAAATGATGTATCCAATTTGAAAATTGGGAATGAAGTGGTATTTACGACCAATAACGATTTGTCAAAAAAATATATAGCACATGTTGCTGTGATTACACCTAATATTAATGAAGAAAGAACAACTGATGTGCATTGTCATTTAGTCAATGAAAATGTTCGTTTATATCCTGGCACTTATGTCAATGCTGAAATTTCTTTAAATAATGCAAAAGTGGACGCATTACCAGAAGAATCAATTGTGAAATGGGAAAATAAACCATTTGTATTTGTTAAACAACCGGATCAAACTTATAAATTAGTTGCAGTCGAATTAGGCGTATCTACGAATGGGTTTATTGAAATTAAAACGAATTTAAAAGGTCAGGACATCGTTCTGAAAAATGCCTATACCTTATTAATGAAACTAAAGAATAGTTCTGAAGAGTAAATGGTGTTTTTGTTTTGAAATTTATTTTTCAAAATAGGCCAAACTGCCACCTACCCAGGTGGCAGTTTGGTTATAATTAACGCCAATCATTTTACCTTTACTTAATCTGCATAAATTTAAGGTGGCGATGTATTTTTGTGTGGGCTTATCCCAAAAGTAAAATAGTCTTATTTCTGCTTTAGCAAAACCATCTGGTGTTGCAATGCATGGTGTATAATTTACTTTTTCTTGCATTATCCAGTTTGCTGGATCGGGAATGGATGCAAAATCAGAGGATTGAACATCAATAATAACTCCTTGGCCCGCAAAAGAAAATAAGGGCTTGAGTATATACCTTTCTAAATTAGTTGGAATATTTTTTATTTGGTCTACAAATTGTGTTTTAGGGATATAATCATGTTGCAATAAGGGGAGCAAGTATTTGCTTATCCTAAAAAAATGATTAGGGTGGGTCACCCAACTCACATCAAGGTCGGCGTATAAAATTTCTGCTTTTTCTTTTATTTCTACAGACTGTTTTTTTAGTTCATCAGCAACTATGCGATTATATATTCGATTTATTTTAATAGCAACCCCATCTCTTTCATAAAATAGTTCCCTTCCTTTTTTAACAATTTCAGTAATACATACCACAGGAACACTTAAATATTGATTGGTACAATAAAAATCTATTCTTGTTTTTTGTTGTTTTGGAAATAGTTCAAGTAAAATGGTATGTTCCCCCTGTTCCCCATTTATTATCCTGGATAAATGGCCAAGGTATTTATCCTTAGTATAGCCATTAAAATAGGGAGACATGTTTTCGGGAATTGTATAACAGTTTCGTATTGCCTCGTCCTGAAGTACTTCAAAGGCAAATAAGGACGGGAATCCTTGAAGTTCAATTAAAGCGGGTACGATTTCGTTTTGATCATTATTGGCAATGGCGAAATCCATCACGATACATTCGGGTAGCCCCTTTTCGTTGGGGGTAATTTTTGTATTTTGTAAGGATTTTTCGGTCTTGTTTATAAAATCAGCAGCTACAATTTGCGAACACACATATTCACCCACTTCAAGTAATTGTGCTTTAAATGCTGCTGTTAGGAATAACGGGGTTTCTGCAATTCTAAAATCAACTGAATTCGGGTATAACGCATTGATGTAATTGAGGTATGCCTGATATTTAGTTTCATTAAATTCCGCATTAAATTGCTTTCTATATAATGGGATCATGCTTTGAGTTTTTTAATTTCCAACAGCGAGGTTCAGAAAGTTTGGAATAAAATGTGCATGAGTTTTTGGTAATTTTTCTGGATCGTTCAATTTGCTAATAATTACCTCCCATTTTTGTTCACCAAATTTATCAATAATATTTTTTTTCATTTTTTCTTCATTGAAAAAATCAAGCAAAACATTTTTTTCTCCTTCAGGATGAAACTGTACCCCATACATTTTATCACTAAATTTAATTGCCATAATTGCTCTTTCTAAAGGGACATGTGGGCGGTGTTTTTCAAGCGCAATAATTTTTGCGCCTAGCGCATTTATATTTTCATCATTTGGTGCAATGATTTGATAAAGTCTACTTTCTAAAGTATAAAATGGGTCATTCAAATTTGCAAAAACAGGGTCTTCCACTAATGGATGCACCGGGAGTACCCCGATTTGTGTTGATTTACGTAAACATACATTTCCAAAATTAAAATGACGACAAGCAATTTGAAAACTATGGCAAATGAGTAATACAGGTTTCTTGATCAAAAGCATATCCTGTAACCAATTTACATATAGGTTATCCCATGTGCTTCCTACTGAATCAATAGGAGAACCGGGCCCACCAGAGGATAGGTAAATATCAAAACTGTGATCGGGTATTTCACCTTTATGTCGGAGTGGAAATATTTGATATTCCATCTCAATATCCCTTTGCATACTCCAATGGTTTATGATATCTACAATACATGCCATCCCCAAGTTACTGGTATCATCATACATGTCAATGATAGCAATTTTAATGGGGATGCTGGCCATTATAAGTAGCTTAGGTTTGTTTTCGGGGTCAAGGTTAATAATGTTTCATACATCAATTGAATTGTATCAACGATATCTTTTTTATGAATCATTTCAACGGTGGTATGCATATATCTTAATGGTAGGGAAATGAGAACAGAAGGACAACCATCATTTGCATATGCAAAACTATCAGTATCTGTTCCAGTACTTCTACTTAATGTTCTAAATTGTACGGGTATTTTTTTTGCTTTTGCTGTATTTTCCACAATCGCTAATAATTTGTTGTGAATGGCAGGAGCGTAAGCAAGTGATGGCCCTTTTCCACATTGAATATCACCTTCAATTGCTTTATTAATCATAGGTGTATGTGTATCGTGTGTTACATCGGTAATGATGGCAATATTTGGTTTAATTCGACGTGCAATCATTTCAGCGCCACGTAAGCCAATTTCTTCTTGAACTGCATTCACGATATATAAGCCAAATGGAAGTTTCTTTTTATTCTCTTTTAATATACGTGCAACTTCAGCAATCATAAAACCACCAACGCGGTTATCAAAGGCACGGCCAATAATAAAGTTATTTGCTAATTCATCAAAGCCTTCTTCATAGGTCACCACCGATCCAACATGTATGCCTAGCGCTTCCACTTCTTTTTTAGATCTTGCACCACAATCCAAAGTTAAATTATCCACTTTTGGTTGGGGTTCCTTTTGTTCAGGGTTGCTTAATCTGGTATGAATAGCTGGCCATCCAAATACAGCTTTAACGGGTCCTTTTTTACCATGGATCCAAACGCGCATGGAAGGGGCAATTTGGTGATCCACGCCGCCGTTTCTTTTTAAATGGATCAAACCTTGATCGTTGATATAGTTGACAAACCAGCTTATTTCATCCGCATGGGCTTCTATCACCACTTTAAAAGGGGCTTCCGGATTAATGACACCCACTGCTGTGCCATACGCATCTGTAAATGTTGTGTCAACATACTGTTTAATATAATCCAACCATAACTTTTGTCCACTTGTTTCAAAACCAACTGGGGAAGCATTATTGATATAAGTCTTTAAGAAAGCATAGGAGGTCGCATTAATTAATTCTTTTTTAGCAGGGGTATTGCCTTTTTTTGTTGTCGCTTTTGCCATAAAAAATATTTAAATTTTACCCTTGCAATATACTACTAATTACGATATCCTTAGACCGGCATTCAAGCGCAATTTTATGGCTTTATTATTCTATTTTTGTCCTGACCAAATTAATCATTTTGATTCAGCCACCTATTGCTATTGAAAGTTTATGGACCCTGTCCAGTGATCAATTTTTGCCCACCTGTACAAAGTTATTTCAATGGCAGGTGCAGCAAAATCCGGTGTATCAAAAGTGGGTTCAATTAATGAAGCATCAGGAACAATTATCGAATCAGATTAACCAGATTCCTTTTTTACCCATTTCCTT
>RFZW01000061.1 GCA_009920495.1 Chitinophagia bacterium | reverse complement strand
GACCAAAAAGAAAAATAAGGAGGCCGCAAGCAAAGATGAAAAGGAGCTAAAGGAAGTCACAGTTAAAGTGCTAAGCAAAGAAGGAAAAGACTTAAAAAATAACAAAGGAGATAAAAAAGAAAACGGTGAGTTGACTGAAGAACGTGTGAACGTATTAATTGATGGCGATAAAATTATCATCAATGGAGAAGAAGTAGCAGAAGATGATCCTAGAATTAATGGCCAAGGTAAAAATGGCGTGATTTTAAAAAGAATGGGAACAATTGGTAAGAATAGTAAAGGAAATAAATTGGTAGAAGGCAATCCATTGGATTTGAATGGTGAATTAGACATGAATGGTTTAACTTTTGCAACACCTGCACAAAGCAATGCAGCCTTTTTAGGTGTAATATCTGAAGAAAATGAATTGGGCGCTAAAATTAATGAAGTTAGTGAAGGAAGTCCAGCAGAAAAAGCAGGCCTTAAGAAGGATGATATTATTACGAATGTTAACGACGAAAAAATTACAGGGCCAAAAGATTTATATGAAGCTATTGGTAAATACAAGCCATCTGATAAAGTACAAATTAGTATTTTAAAGAATGGTGTTAAGACAAAATTAACTGCCGAACTAGAAAAAAATAAAGCCCAATCATTTAGTTATACAATGCCTAATGGAGGTATGACTATCGAACCTAACTGGGTTCCAAACACACCTAGAGGTAGGGGTAATAATGGATCACAAAGATTTGGTTTTGAACTCCCGCAAATGCCAGAGTTTAATAATTTATTCGGCAATATCGAAAAACCAAAATTAGGCATCAGTGTGGAAGATGTAGCGGAAAATGAAGGTGTAAAAATTTCATCGGTAAGTGAAAATTCTCCAGCTGCAAAAGCCGGTCTAAAAGAAAATGATATTATCACCGAAGTAAATGATAAAAAAGTGAAAGATGTGGATGGTATTAAGCCAATCATCAAAGGGGCCAGTGAAGGCACCGTTTTCAAATTTAATATTACAAGAAATGGTAAAAAGAGTGTGATTGAAGTGAAAATTCCTAAGAAGCTTAAAACAGCCGATTTGTAAGGCAGTAAATGTAAATCACGCACGCACCCCGACGCTTACTAATATAACAGTAAGTTTCGGGGTGTTTTTTTTAGTTCACTTTAAGTAAAATTGAGCCCTAAATAATTGTACTTTTGCTGCATGGGAATTGCGGAAAAATATGAAGCTGTCATTGGTTTGGAGATTCATGCACAATTGGCAACACAGAGCAAGTTGTTTTGTGGTGATGCTGCTTCCTTTGGCGCTGAATCCAATACCCATATAAGCCCAATTACTATGGGGCATCCTGGAACCTTGCCTAAAACAAATGTAAAGGCAGTTGAATATGCCATTAAACTAGGTATTGCCTGTGGTTCTCGTATTGAAAACAATAATTACTTTGCACGTAAAAATTATTTTTACCCCGACTTACCCAAAGGCTATCAAATCACCCAACATACTACTCCCATTTGTGTGGGAGGTGCAATTACAATTAAAGGAGAAGCTGGCGATAAAATAGTACAACTAAATAGGATTCATTTGGAAGAAGATGCTGGGAAAAGTATTCATGATGTTTCAGAACTAGACACTTACATTGATTTAAATAGAGCAGGTACGCCGCTAGTTGAAATAGTAACAGAACCATGCATTCATTCGGCGCAAGATGCTTTTTTGTTTGTTTCTGAAGTCCGTCGATTGGTAAGATGGATTGGCGTTTGTGATGGTAATATGGAAGAAGGCAGCTTACGATGTGATGCAAATATTTCCATCAGATTGAAAGGAGAAACAAAATTGGGCACCAGGGTAGAAGTCAAAAATTTAAATTCAATTCGGAATATAAAAAAAGCCATTGAGTTTGAAATTGACAGATTAATTCAAATTACAGAAACTGGTGGTACCATATTACAGCAAACAAGAAGCTTTGATGCAAATAATGATACTACCTTTTCAATAAGAGACAAGGAAGACGCCAATGATTACAGGTATTTTCCTGATCCCGACTTGGCGCCATTTCAATTAACGGAACAATATATTAAAGACATTGAAAATGCGATGCCTGTATTACCAGGAGTATTAAAAAATACATGGAAAGATACCTATGCCTTATCAGATTATGATGTGGAGCAACTATGTGAAAATAAAGAAGAAGCTGATTTTTATGCTGCATGGACAAAGCAAACCAATCAATACAAATCAGCAGCAAATTGGATAATAGGACCCATCAGAGCCTACTTGAATGAAAATAATACGAGCTACAATACACTCCTACCCTATATCCCCTATTTAGTTGAACTACTAGATTTAGTCGCAAGCAACCAATTGAATTTTTCAGTGGCAAGTGGGAAAGTTTTTAAAGCAGTGATGCAACAGAGGCAATCTCCCACGGAATTTGCCAAAAGTAATAACTTATTACAATCTAATTCAAGTGATGAGATGGAAGCATGGGTAGATCAGGTTTTATTGATGCATCCTGAAAAAATAATTGAATATAAAAAAGGTAAAAAGGGACTGATTGGTCTATTTACTGGCGAAGTAAAGAAGCTGAGTCAAGGAAAGGCCGACCCTAAAATAACCATGCAGCTTTTAGAACAAAAATTGAAATAATAAAATCATTTATAAAAAAAACGATATGCTTTCAAAATTAATTATCTCAGGGTTGCTCGGTTGTACACTTTTAATGACAGGGTGTAAAACAAATGAAAGTGGTGGTAATTTTACCGTATCTGGAAATATAAAAAATGCGGAAAACCAAAAATTGCTTTTACAAGAAGTGCCTTATGGTGGCAAACCGATTATTACCCTAGATTCAATCACCATTGATAAAGCAGGAAATTATGAATTTCAGTTTATAGCAAAACAAGAAGGAATTTACCGCTTGGCTACAGACAAAGAATTCGAAATCATTTTCATCAATGACGAGGACAATATTAAAATTAGCGCAGATGCAGCAAATTATTCCACTTATACTGTGAAGGGGTCTGATGGCACATCTAATTTATTTGATTTTTTAAAACAATACAGACAAAAGGATTCTTCCTTGTTTGCAACCTTGTACAATTTAGATGCACTTCAAAAGCAAAACGGGAAAGACAGCACTATCTTCTGGTTACAAAAACAAAAAGTAGATAAAATAAAAAACTTAAATGATTTTGTAGAGACCAGCATCAGTAACGCTACTAGCCCGGCATTCATTTACTACACTTTGGGCTTAGGCTTAAGATCCATGGAATCGGCGAAAATATTGGCATTGGCAAAAGCAGCAGCTGAAAAAACAAAAGCAACCCCGTTGATTGAATTTGCGAACTTAATTAATGCACAAGTGCAAGCCAATACAAAAGCAAGTCCATTGACTGCTGGTGAAATGGCTCCTGAAATTGCCATGCAGGATGCCAATGGTAAAATTATTACCCTCAGTAGTTTAAAAGGTAAATATGTATTGGTTGACTTTTGGGCGAGTTGGTGCGGGCCTTGTCGTGCCGAAAATCCCAATGTTGTGTTGGCGTATGAAAGGTTTAAAAATAAAAATTTTACCGTTTTAGGCATCTCATTAGATGATAACAAAGCAGATTGGTTGGAAGCAGTTAATAATGACAAATTAAATTGGCTACAATTAAGTGATTTAAAGAAATGGGAAAGCAGTGTAGTAAACACTTACCAAATAGAAGGTATACCTTTTAATGTTTTAGTAGATCCTGCTGGAAAAATTATTGCCACCGAATTAAGAGGACAAACATTACAAGAAACATTAGCTAAGTTATTTCCATAAAAATAATACATCGCTAATAAATGGAGTTGAAGTGGATGATTACTATTGCAAACCAAGTAGTAATCATCCACCGGCAACTAATACCATGGAAGTATAAATAATGCTGATGCCTGTATTTTTAATCGTTTGTATTAACGTACTATTAACTTGATTGTTTAATCTTGGTAATTCTTGTTTGTAATTCACCAAAAAGCGAATGGTAACATCAATGGCAATACCCAATGCCACACTAAATACTAACACCGTTGATGGCTTCAATGATACACCTATCCAACCCATGCATCCAGCTGTAATAAGTAATGGAACCACATTGGGCACAAGCGAGCACATAAGAATAGGAAAGGATCTGAATAAAAAAAGCATACAAATGGCAATTAATATAAAAGCCCAAAAAATAGATTCGCCCAAACCTTTAATGATAAAATTACTTCCTTCTAAAAATGTAACGCTACTTCCTGTAATTTGTACATGGTAGTTGGCAGTATCAAAAATTGCTTGGGTAGCACTATCCATGCGTTTTAAAAATATCGGTAGTTGTGCACTACCTATATCTTTCATATTCACACTGATCCTAGTGGCTCTTTTATCTGTATCAATAAATTTACTTAATAAGGCAGTGGGTGATTTTGCTGCGTTAGCTTGGGGTATCGCTTTTTCATCCACTAGCTTTAAATAGGGTGCAATAAAAGCCATCTCCGTTCCAGATGGTACCGAATAGGAATTGGAATCTCCATCATAAAATGCTTGTTTTGCAAATTTGATGCCTTCCATTAAACCCAATGGGTTACCTAATTCAGGTTGTGTAAGCAAAAATTGCTGAAAAGTTTCAATATGATCCAAAGGTTTTGTACTTCGAATTAAACCATTTTTCTTTTTGGTATCAATTACTATTTCTAATGGCATTACACCACCAGCGTTCTGTTCAAACCATTTCAAATCAGTATATAATTTGTCCTTTTTCGGAAGATCATCAACAATAAAAGCTTCTTTTTTTATTTTTAAAACGCCTGCAATTGAAATCACCACTAAAATTAAAGTGATACCAAAAACCCATTTCGTATGATTGAAGGTCCAACGTTCAATTTTAACCAACACATGTGTTAAATATTTATTTTCTAAGTATTTAGTATGTTTTGGTGAAGGTGGTTTTAGATAGCTCAGCACCGGTGGTATAAAAAATAAACTGATAAAAAACAAAGCCATAATGTTGATACCCGATACCCAACCAAACTCTTTCAGTAATGGGCTTTTGGTTAATGCGAAAACAAAAAATCCAATGGCGGCAGTGATATTACAAAACAATGTAACAATTCCCATCTTACTCACCATTTGAATAATAGCCGCCGAACGATCATTGGTCTCTTTGTATGCGGTATGATATTTGTTTAAAAAATAGATACAATTAGGAATACCAATAACTACTACTAATGGGGGTATTAATGCAGTTAATAAGGTAATTTTTTGCCCCATCAAAACCATGGTGCCAAAGCTCCATATAACGCCCATTGCCACTACTGCTAAGCTCATTAAGGTGGCGGGTATTGATCTGAAAAAAAGCAATAACGTAATTGCAGATAACAAAAGTGAACCTACTAAAAACCATAACATTTCTTTTTTAATACGATCAGCAATGATGGTTCTAATATAGGGTAAGCCACTTAAATGAATGCTTAAATTTGTTTTCTTTGAAAATGCATTCAGCTTTTCTTCCAACAAACGAATGATCCTAGTTCGAGCCCCTGTGTTTATGGAATCGGGGATAAAGCTTACTGCCATGATAAATGCATTGCTGTCCTTATTGTATAATAAGTTTTTATAAAAGGGTAAGCTTTCAAATTTCTGCGCATCCGCTAATAGTAAACTGTCATTTTGATACGGTGCTGAAAATACAGGATGAACATTAAATTTAGTCTCTATACTGTCCTTTTGTATTTCATAGGCAAATGGCACACTTAATACTTCGGTAACTGCAGGGATTTGTTTTATTTGTTGATGCAATTCATGCACCTGATTAAATACTTCCTTGGTGTACATTTTATCGGTGTTAAAGCCCACTACAAGGGTTGCACCATCAATGCCAAATTTTTTAACAAAATCCTTATAAATAACAAACTTAGGATTGTCATCTGGTATCGCTTTCGTAAACTCATAACTCAATTTTACTTGCGCAGCAAAATAGCCCATAACAATGGTGATGACCAATAAAAAGGCTAAGCAATATACCTTAAACTTTAAAATGAATTCGGCTAGTTTATGCCACATAGTTTTAATTTAATGTTACCCAACCCAAAAATATGCAAGTGTTTGTGTAATAATTCCAATGCCTAATCCAATCTTTAGCTCCTTATTTGTATGATCACTCACCATCATTCTTGCACTAATCACAATACCCGCAATGAATAGTATAGCTATATCCCATATGATATTATTGATTGGATATTTTATCCCAACGAATATTACCGCTGTAAGCAGTCCTCCAATGCCCATGCCATGCAAGCTCACTTTTATAAAATTATTGACAATGAGCCCCAAGGCGCTTGCGATGAATACGCCAAAATAAAAATATTTTAATACGATAGGCTGGTCTGAAAAATTACGACTTAAATAATACATCCACCAATAAAAAAACATGACAATGACATAAGGAATAATTCGATCCTTTTGTGTTCTTAAAAAAATAGATTCGCTAAATTTTAATCTCCAAAGTAAAAAAACCGCAAATGCAGGAAAAAAAGCAGTTAGCCAAAACACGCTGAAAACACGCAACTGCAATTGCCAATCAGTGATTCCAACAAATTCAAATGGTACTACTTTAATTAAATATAATATAAAATAAGTAGGGACAAATAAGGGATGAAAAATAAAGGAGATCGTTTGTCCAAAAAATTTAGATAGCTTATTGGGGGAATTGTTTTGCATAAATTAAATTTGATTAAAGTTCCTTTCTTAATCTGGCAACAGGAATATTTAATTGTTCTCTGTATTTAGCAACGGTACGTCTTGCAATATTGTACCCCCTTTGCTGCAACTGATGTGTTAACTCATCGTCGCTTAATGGTTTGTGTTTGTCTTCTTGTTGAATGAATTCGAATAATATGGCTTTCACTTCCTTGGTACTCACCTCCTCGCCAGAATCAGTAGTTAGTGATTCACTAAAAAAATATTTTAACAAATAAGTGCCAAATTCAGTAAGCACATACTTACTATTCGCTACCCTACTCACGGTTGACACATCCAGTCCAGTAGCTGAAGCAATATCTTTTAATATCATAGGTCGCAACTGTGTTGTATCTCCTGTAGTAAAAAAACTTTGCTGATGTGCTAAAATTGCTTTCATCGTTTTCAATAAAGTTTGCTGCCGTTGCTGAATCATTTCAATAAACCATTTTGCAGCATCAATTTTTTGTTTGATGAAAAATACGGCTTCCTTTTGAGATTTGTCTTGTTTTTTTCCACGTTCATACTCCTTTAACATCATTTTATAATCATCACTAATGATTAAGGGCGGCGCATTGCGGCTATTTAAAGTCAACTCTACAATTCCATTATTGATGACCACTGTAAAATCCGGTATAATATACATTTCAGACTTATGCGATTCATTCGTATCCGCACCTGGCCTTGGATTTAAATTTAAAATTTGCTGCAGCACACCTTTAATTTCAATTTCATTTAAATGCAAACTTTTTTGAATTTTATCATAGTGTTTGCGCGTAAATTCTTCAAAATATTTTTCGATGACAACAATTGCCAATTTAATAGGATCCAAACTTGCATGATTTGCATCAATACTATTGGTCATTCGAGCATCGGCTTGCTTTCGTTTTAATTGTAATAATAAACACTCCCGTAAATCTCTTGCGGCAATACCAGCTGGATCGAATTGTTGTACTTGAAGTAATATTTTTTCAATGTCTTTTTCATCTACCCACATACTTTGCTTAAACGCCAAGTCATCGGCAATAGATGTTAATGCACGTCGCAAATAACCATCATCTTCTAAACTCCCTATTATTTGTTCTGCTATTTTAAAAGAAGTTTCATCTAATGCTAACATATTCAACTGATTTAGCAATAGCTCGTTCAAACTCACTTCCGCTTTAATGGGAATGACAACATCATTATCTAATTCTGGGTAATAATCATCTTTGGTTTTGTAATCAGCTACATCCTCGTCATAATTGTATTCATTCAAATCCTCATTGCTCATTTCAAACTCATCTACTGGCACCGCCTCTTCTTCCTCATTAGCGCCTTGTAAAAACTCATCATTTAAATCATCTGCTGCCGCTGAAGTATCCGTATCTAATAAATCTGCATTCATTTCCAATGCAGGATTCTCCTCCATTTCTTCTTTAATTCTTTGTTCAATTTGCGCAGACGGAATTTGCAACAATTTCATTAATTGAATTTGCTGTGGCGATAAACGCTGTAGCTGCCTTTGTTGCAATGACTGTCCTAATGACATGGGTGATAACTTTTAGGAAAGTGTTTTTTGTAACACCTGTAAAAATTTAGCACCCTTTTCATGTACTTGTTCTTCGGTCCACAATAAACTAATTGCAGTAGAAATACATTTACTCATAATAGCATCACTCTTTGAAAAGTCAGCATGTTGTAACGCAATCAATGCATTTCGTTGCGCCTCAGACAATGGATATAAACTAGTCGCATTTTTTAAATGGTCCCATTTTCTGATATAGTGCCAATTATTTGCAAACCAATAAAAATTACCTGCGAATATGCCTGCTTCCTTAAAAGCAGCAATGGCTTTTTCAGTATGGACTTGGCTTGGCAAGAACCAAGTTAAGAAACTTCCGCTATCCCCTTCCGGATCAGGCACTACTCTAAATTGAATGCCAGGTACCTGTTTTAAATAAGAGCGTAAGATTTGATTATTCTTTTTTTGAATTGCTAAAAAAGTAGCTAATTTTTTTATTTGCGCCAAACCCACCGCTGCATGTAATTCACTAATACGGAAATTATATCCCAATGCTGGATGTAAATCTGCTCCTCTATCTACCCCTAAGTGATCGTGTCCATGATCAGTAAATGCATCCGATTTGGTATATACCTCCTTATCATTGGTCATCACTACACCCCCTTCCCCACAAGTGATTGTTTTAACAAAATCAAAAGAAAAAGTACCAGCATGACCAATGGTACCCAAATGTTTTCCTTTATATGTTCCTCCGATACTTTGACAAGCATCTTCTAGTAAAATCAAATTATGTTCTTTACAAATCGCCACCAACGCATCCATATCAGCCATACTACCACACATATGTACTGGCATCACACACTTTGTTTTCGATGTAATCGCTGCTTTTACGGCTGCTGGTGACAAAGTCAAGCTTTCATCAATATCAACCAATACCGGAATAGCCCCCATACTTAATATTGCTTCAAAACTTGCTACAAAGGTAAAAGCAGGCATAATCACCTCGTCTCCGGCACCAACGCCTAAGGCCGCCACTTGTTTTTTTTCTTCTTCCCCAAATAATTCAAACCCAGGCATATGCTTGATTTTTTATGATAAACAAAGGTAGTTTAAAAAATGAAAATTGGGTGTTTTTCAGTAATTTGCGCCCGTAAAAAAAACGCACCGTTTATATGGAATACAACAAATTGATCTCGGTTTCAGGTATGTCAGGTTTATTCGAATTATTGACTAGTAAAAGTGACGGCGCCATCGCAAGATCACTCGAAAACAATACCACTCAATTCATTAGCTCAAGAGCACACCAATTCTCTCATTTGGAAAGTATTGAAGTGTTCACGACCCACGATAATGTGTTCCTAGCGGAAATATTTATTGAAATGGGCAAATCAAAGGAAAAATTACCCGACGAAAAGGACCCAAAAGCGACACAAGCTTACTTTAAAAAGGTATACCCAAAAATGGATTTTGAACGCGTATACCCTAGCGATATGAAGAAAATGGTAAAATGGTTTGCGCAGCTTCAAAAAGCAGGTGTTGAACCAGTGTTACCTGCAGACGAAGATGTGGAAGAAGAAGAAAAGGCATAAGCCAATTTAGCATTCCATTTCAGTTTCTCCACAGTGGAAATACAATTTTTAGCTGATACAAAATATACAACCGGAGGTTGGACTCACCGGTCACCTAATAAAAAAGCTTACTCAAACAAGGGTAAGCTTTTTTTTATCCTTAAATTGCAATACTTATTAACCGACGCTACTACAAAGAGTCCCGGATTTATTTTAACAAAAAAATGTTCTATGCTTAAAAAGTTTATTCAAATTGTATTCATTTCCTTATTGACGATACAAGCAGCCAACGCGCAAAGTAATGATGAAAAAAAATGGCTAAGAAAAAAATACAATTCCCTATCCTTTAATCAAAAAATTGCGCAGTTGATGATTATTAGAGCGCATAGCAATTGGGATAACAATAAAGTAGATTCACTCGGATCATTAATTAAAAAATACAATGTCGGTGGCCTTTGTTTTTTTCAAGGCGGTCCCGTTAGAGAAGCTTTACATACCAACTATTATCAATCCATTGCCAAAACACCTTTATTAATTACAATGGATGCAGAATGGGGCGTAGGCATGCGTTTGGATAGTGTTGAAATGTTTCCAAGACAACTTTCTTTAGGAGCGATGCCGGCTAGTAATTTAGTATATGAAATG
>RFZW01000007.1 GCA_009920495.1 Chitinophagia bacterium | reverse complement strand
TTCTCGCTTGGGTTATTTTTCCAACTATGCACAGGTAACATTAGCGCCAGTGATTACCTCCACTGCTTGCTTTGGATCTGACATTAAATTAGCAGCTACTGAATTACTCAATGTAAATTATCAATGGACTGGACCCAATAATTTTAGTGCTACTATTTTTAATCCAACAATTACGAATGCAACTTTAAAGGATTCGGGGATGTACATTGTTGTTGCAAATATTAATGGTTGTGGTGTTTCAACAGATAGTGTTCGCGTAGTGGTTAATCCCAAACCAACCATTCATTTTTTAAAATCGATCGATACCGTTTGCTTGGGAACTGCAAAGGATATTCATTATTCATTGGATGGGAAAGCGCCTTGGACACTTGAATACAGTAATGGTACTGTAAACTCAATCATTACTAATATTGGCCAATCACCTAATTTTTTTACAGTCACACCTGCTGTTAAAACTATTTATAGTATTGTTAATATTAAGGACTCCAATTCCTGTGTGGTAAGTGTAAATGCTAGTAATGAAAAAGATACCATTGTAGTAAACAAATTACCAGTTGCAAATTTTGATTATGCAACAATTAGATGTGAACAAAGAGATATATTATTCAGTGATCAATCCAAAGGTGATTTAGATAGTGTCGCTAAATGGTATTGGAATTTTGGAAATGGAAAAACCAGAAATGAACTAACTAAATCCCCATTCAATGAGCAGTTTAATGTATGGGGCACCTATAAAATAAAGCTAGCAGTCCAATCTAGGTTAGGTTGTAATAGCGACACGCTTATAAAATCAATTTACATCCATCCCAATCCAACCGTAGGCTTTGAATTACCTGAAGTATGTTTGGACGACAAATATGCACAATTCAAGGACACTAGTTTTTTAGCGGACAATAACACAAAGTCATTTGATTATTTATGGGATTTTAATGTGGTACCTCCAGTGGGTAAAAAATTACCCATTATTCCTTCAGCAATGAAAACAGATAAAAATCCAATTGTACAATACAATGATTGGGGCGATTATAAAGTATCATTAAGGGTAACACATAAAACGACAGGTTGTATTGCAACTGATACCTCTGATTTTAGAGTCAATGGCGCCGTACCTAAATCGCAATTTAAAATTGTTAATGCGGATACATTATGTAGTAATCAATCCGTTAAAATAATTGATTCATCATGGGTTGATTTTGGCAGTATTGGAAAATTAGTTATCAACTGGGGCGATGGATCACCTGATTCTGTTGTCAATGATCCAAGTATTGATCCTAACGCGAATAAAGTTTACCAACATTATTATGCAAATATTTCAGCACCGAATAATTTAAAATTAAATTATCCAATAACACTTACGGCTTATTCTGGCGGGAGTTGTTTTATCAGCGCTAAAAAAGATATCAGCCTTGTTCCGCCTCCGGAAACACCAATTACACAAACTGCTAAAAACTATTTGTGTTTTATGGATAGTTTAACATTAAATACAACTACAAACGGAGGCCTAGCTGACTTTAATTATTTATATACTGCTACAAATACGAATGCAAGTATTAGTGGGAACAATATAAAAGGATTATTGCCTGGTACTGCACAAGTATCCTTGCAAGTTACAGATCGAAAAAAATGTATTTATCCCTATAGTAATCATTTTTCAATCTCTGTCATTGATATACCAACGGCCGAAATTTTACCAGGCGATAGTATTATATGTAATGGAGATGCGATTAATTTAGCAGGTGCAGGAAAAGCATATAATAATGGCCCCATTAGCACTTATAGCTGGTATCGCAACGATACATTAGTAAGTACATTGCCAACAAACAGTATTAGTAACAATATCCCAGGTTGGTATAAACTAACGGTAAATGATGGTAAGTGTAATTCATTGGCGACTGCAAGTAAAAAGATTTCTCCATTAAATATCATTAAATATTCATTTACACATGTCCCGAATATTTGCATTGGTGCGCCACTCATTGTAAATACAAATGCGGTTGATCAATACAATGTGCATTATAATTGGGATTTTGGAGACGGCTTTAATTATTTAAAAGCAAGTCCTGGGAGTCATAAATATATGGCGAAGGGGGATTATAAAATAAAACTGAATGTAACCAATGATTATTGTCCAAAATACAATTATCAAATCATTGGTAGTGCAGTAAAAGTATCATCTGCAATTAAGCCAACTACTTTCAAATATTTTTTCCTTGCCAATCAACCATTTAGTATAGTTACCAAAACAGATCCTGCTTATGTGCAATACAAATGGAATCCTGCCACATTTTTAGATAATCCGAATCAGGCAAATCCTATATTCAATGGTGATAAATCCACGGATTATACATTAACCAGAACGGATACAATCACTTCTTGTTCGGTTACAGACGAATATGAAATTATTGTGTCCACAGAAGTGTATGCAAATGTGCCCAATGCGTTTACACCTAATAATGATGGATTAAATGATGTTTTAAAAGTGGAGTACAGCGCAGGTGTAGGAGATGACTTTAATTTTAGGATATTTAATAGATGGGGTAAATTAATGTTCCAGACCAACGATAAAAATAAAGGCTGGGATGGACGCGATTCAAGTGGACTATTGCAGGAGATGGATGGGTATAGTTACTTATTAGAATATAACTACATCGATCCCATTAAGAGCGTATTAAAAAATATGAAGAAAACCGGGTCGGTCATATTATTTAGATAAGTCATTAATTTTTACAGGTCGAACCCAACACTTGGTAAACTTAAGATAATCATCCTGGGTTCCGTCATTAAAAAATTGAAGCCAAGCATGGTTTTCAATACTTTGATCAATACTCCAGTAGTATTTTCCATTTAAACCCGGAATTTTGTCTTTGTTAAGGTATAAAAAATTTAATTCTGCTCTATTAGGCAATCTCCAACCATCTTTTAATTTTTCGCAAGCCTTTCGGGAATCAGCCCATTTCATTTGCATCTTGAAATCGGAGCGAGCCACCAATAATTCACCAATTTTGATTGGGTTATTCGTGATACTATTTTGAGCAATACAATGAAACGTTAGCATGGATAGTCCAATAATGGCTAACAGCAATTTTGCTTTTTTCATGTAGTTTATAATTTTAGGCTTCAATATCAAATATAATTGTTTTAATGGTACTAATATACAAGATTTTTGAAACCTAGTCCATCACATTTTTGGCTTCCCCTAATTTAAAATCATCTAAAATGTCCTAAATTGCTTATGTAAATCAGGTGCCATATAAAATGCCCGTATTGCTTGATTTTATTGGCTTGAATGATTTACCAAGGAGGGCATTACATTAAAAAAATTCGTTACATAAAATATTTTCCATGAAAACATTCAACTATCTATTTGTATTTATATTTATTTCTTTCGCTGCTGTGCAATATAATGATCCAGATCCTTATTTATGGATACCAATTTATCTTTATCCAGCGGTACTATGTTTTTTAGCTGCCCGTGAAAAATTTAATAAAAATACATACACCGGAGGATTTATATTTTTCAGTGTTTATGCAGTATATAAATTACTAGATCAAAATGGGGTGATTGATTGGTTGCGTTTTCATGATGCTGCAAATATCGCAGCAACTATGAAAGCTGAGCAACCCTGGATTGAAGAATCAAGGGAGTTTTTTGGATTGGTCATTATTTTAATTGTTTTATTTATAAATTATAAAAAATTTATAAAATCAAAATAGTTACCAACTCGGGGGTAATGTAACTTAAATCACAAGCTTACCTAATTTAGTTATAACAATATCTTTTATCGCATTATGAAAAGAAGAAAGTTTATTATTCAAAGTTCTGTTGGGATGATGGCTGCCTTTCCCGTAATGAAAAACTTATCAATTTTAGATACCCCTTTTTTCACGACAGGAATAAAAATTGGCGAAATTACGCCTACATCTGCTGTTGTATGGGCGCGCCTTACAGCAAATGAAACACGCGTAAAAGATACAGGTATTCGTCCATCAATTCTGTATTGGGATGACGCAGTGAACGAGTGGCATGATACATCTTATTTTGACAAAAAATATAAAATGGGAAGGCCTGATAAAAATGTTAAAGTTGTCATGCCTGAAGGACATACATTGAAAACATTAGATGGCGCTGTTCCTGGTATTGCCGGACAAATAAGTGTAAAATATCGCGCGATGGGAACAATGGAATGGCAAACTACAAAATGGGAACAAGTAGCATCTGATACTGATTATGCGACGCAGTTTAATCTTTACCATCTTGAATCGAATACCAAGTATGAGATAAATGTGTTAGGTAAAACGAATAGCGAAGGAATAAAAATAATGGAGGGTAGTTTTGTTACTGCACCAAAAGATGAAAAAGCGGAACCAGTTAATTTCATGGTGACCACCTGCCATGAGTATACACACCAAGATGATCCAATGAATGGTGGGTTTAAGATATTTAAGGAAATGCAAAAATTACATCCACAATTTTTAGTACATACAGGGGACGTGTTATACCATGATCAAATTGCAAAAAACTTAGACCTTGCTAAATGGAATTGGCAAAAAATGAATAGCCTTCCAAATAATGTTGCATTTTATCAAAATGTTCCATGCTATTTTATGAAGGATGATCATGATACCTGGATGAATGATTGTCACTCCGCCACTAAAACTAAGTTCATGGGTGAATTTACATTTAAGCAAGGAGCAGCATTATTTAAACAACAAGGTCCTCATAGTGAAAAATCATATCGAACATTTAGGTGGGGGAAGGATGTCCAAATTTGGTTATTTGATGGACGAGATTACCGCATGCCGAATGAAATGCCTGATGGCCCAGATAAAACAATCTGGGGTAAAGAACAAATGGCGTGGTTTAAGGAAACTTATAAAGCATCAGATGCAACATTTAAAATATTAATTTCCCCTACGCCAATCATTGGTCCCGACCGACCTCAAAAAAAGGACAACCACGCTAATTCTAATTTTACTTTTGAGGGGGATGAAATTCGTGGATTTATCCAAGGCGATAAAAACACATTTGTCGTATGCGGGGATCGACATTGGCAATATGTTTCAAGGCACTTAAAAACAGGCACTTATGAATTTGCTTGCGGTCCTGCAAGTGATGAACATGCGGGTGGTTGGAAAAAAGAGGAGGTTTACCCAGAGCATGAATATTTAAACATCGTGGGTGGATTTTTAAATATTCAAACCCAAAGATTAAATCAAGTGCCAAATATTCAATTCACGCATTATAGTGTCGATGGAAATATATTACATCAAAAGAAGTTTATGGCAACATAGCTTGTAGTTATCCATTAAGCTACCAAATGTTCCAATTTCGGGAAAGGGAACACCCAACTTGATAACCCTAATTAAGGGCTATTGTATATATTTTGTATATTTTCCCTTATCTTTCGGACTCAATCTGTTATAAATCATTGATTTATGGAAATTTTGGCGCCGATCTTCGGATTTTTCACATCCTTTATCTTAATCTAGCTCTGTTTTTTTTGTGTTGTAATTTAATTGTACTCGTCTATTTTGGATTGCATTTTTCAAATAATCAGTTTTGGGAAGCTATCTTTTTTGTCCATTTTTTACCCTTGTCCTATATTATTGGCCCCTTGTTATTTGTTTATGTAAGAACGACAATTTCAGATAATAAGCAATTTAAAAAAACCGACTGGCTGCATTTTATCCCGGCTTTTTTAATTTTAATTGCAACCTTACCTTATACAAGCTTGCCCTTTCATAAAAAATTTGAAATCGCACATCAAATTGTAAAAATTACTGAGAACTATTCGCTAAATTTTTATTTTGTTACTTTTGAATTTATATTGTACTCTAGGTCAATACATTTAATAATTTATGCAATTTTTTCGTTTTTTTATTTTAGATATTCTACTAAAAAAATAATCAATACTTACGGAATTGTTCCTACAAATCATTTGATAATAAATAGATGGATAAACATACTCATCATTATTCAGGTTTTAATTGCGGGGAATAGTTTGGGTCACATGACCACGCTATATCATAAGTTTAGCATATTAGGCATTAAATCAACTGATTTATTTTCTGAGCTATATTTTTTTAGGATCTGCGGTGGCGCTTTTGTTATTCAGAATTTCATACTTTTTTTATTTCCAAAAATATTATATGGAAATATTTCCTATCAAGTGCTTAAAGAAAATGAGGGCATTATTGAAGAAATAAAATCGAGTATTGCAAAAAAAGTTACACCATCTGCAAATTTTGAAAATTTAGATATTACCTTAAATCCTTATCTAGCAACACTTCCATTTGTAAAAAAAGGATTTTCGCTTTCTCAAATGTCTTTTGATTTAAAAATATCAGAACGCATTTTATCAAACTATTTTAATAAGGAATTATCCAAAACATTTGGTGAGTGGAAAAATGATCAGCGTATCAGTTATGTATGTCAAATTTTAGACGAAGGCAAAGCAAAAGATATAACTATTGAAGCCATTTCTATTAACGCTGGCTTTGTATCAAGATCAAAATTCATAGATGCATTCAAGGAAAGAAAAGGGGTAACCCCTTCGGCGTATATCAAAGGAATTGCTGAACATACATAATTAAAAAAGGCCACCTAATATTAGATGGCCTTTACTTGCAATTGTCGTATTAAATTTAGCGAGGCATTAATCCAAGCTGTCTAAAAAATTCCAAGTTATCAAAGAAATCAATTTCTTCTGTAATTTTACCATCCACGATTGTAGCAATTGTACAACCAATTACATCTACTTTTTTACCTGTAGCTGGGATACCAAAAAAGTCACCAGTATGTACACCTTTAAACTGCCAGTACTTTGTTACTTTATTACCTTGTGCGAAAATATCTTTAATAATAAATTCTCTTTCTGTAAATCCAGTCACATAGTTTGCATAATATGCTTTAGCATTTGCAGCTCCTTTAACTTCAGGAACTGTGTGTAAAACCACATCTGGACTATAAGCAGTATCTAAAATATTTACTCTTCCTTCAACAATCGCCACATCCCAAACATGGCCATAAAATTTAATATTGTCATTCGCTATTTTCTCTCTTTTTGCACTTTCGTTGTTACAAGAAATAAGAGAAGCAGTTACTAAAAGCCCAAAAATCAATTTTTTCATAGTATATTTTTTTTCAAAAATAATGGCAAATGCTTCATGTCATTTAATCCATCCTATTCAAATATGTTCCACTAAACAAAAAAGGGAACAAAAATCCGCCCACCTATACCTATTTCCCTATTAAAAAAGCCCATTTTTCAATACTAGCCCAATTTTCGTTAAATTTATTTCATGTAATTAATTGTTACCCAATCCGCCATTTCCTATTTCAATATGTATTTATAGCAAATAACTTTAAATGACTCACCTATGAAACAACTTAGCATTTCATTTATTACTTTACTAATGGCACAGTTTGCTTTTTCACAGCAAAAGCCGAATGTAATTTATATATATGCAGATGATTTAGGCTACGGAGATGTGAGTTATAATGGAGCAACAAAATTACATACTCCAAATATTGATCAATTAGCGAATCAAGGTATTGTTTTTAGTAATGGCCACACTACCTCTGCTACCTGCACCCCTTCGCGTTATGCATTAATGACAGGCAGATATCCATGGCGTCAGGAAGGGACTGGAATATTACCTGGGGATGCGGCTTTAATTATTCCAGCAAATAAAACAACTTTGCCCTTGGTTTTTCAGAAAGCAGGGTATCAAACTGGCATTGTTGGGAAATGGCATTTAGGGCTAGGAGCGGTTATTGAAAAAAATTGGAATGCAACCATTAAACCGGGCCCCAATGAAGTAGGATTTAATTTTTCATTTATTTTTCCTGCAACTGCAGATAGGGTACCTACCGTTTTTATCGAAAATGGAAATGTGGTTGGCTTAGATTTAAAAGATCCTATTAAAGTCAGCTACAAAGAAAAAATAGGGGATGATCCTACAGGAAAGGAACATCCTGAATTATTAAAAATGCATACGGATCCAATACAGGGGCATGATCAAACAATTGTAAATAATATTGGTCGTATTGGGTATATGTCCGGAGGGAAAACGGCAAGGTGGACTGATGAAGAACTTTCATTTACTTTTTTAGAAAAAGCAAAACAATTTATGGAAGGGAATAAAAGCAAGCCCTTCTTTTTATATTTTGCCGCTACTGAGCCACATGTACCTCGTATGCCAGCGACTATGTTTAAAGGCACTAGTGGACTAGGTTTTAGGGGAGATGCAATTTTACAATTGGATTGGATTGTTGGCGAAATTGTAAGTAAACTAAAAGCATTAGGTATTGAAAAAAATACCATGATTATTTTTTCAAGTGACAATGGCCCTGTATTAAATGATGGGTATATAGATGGTTCCATAACTGAATTAAATGGCCACACGCCGTTGGGTCCTTTACGCGGTGGGAAGTCGAGTATTTTTGAAGGAGGAAATAGGGTGCCATTTATTGTAAGTTGGCCAGGCACCATACAACATCAGGTTTCACCTGCATTAGTGAGTCAGATAGATTTACTGGCCTCCTTTGCCAGCTATTTTAAGTTTAAAATTCCTAATGGTGAAGCAATCGATAGTGAAAATCATATGAGTGCATTATTAGGTAAAACCAAACAAGGGCGTACAACTTATATTGAACATGCAGGAACTTTAGCTATTGTAAGTGGCGATTGGAAGTATATTGTACCTAGTAAAGGCAATGCCATAACCTATGCCACAAATATTGAAACAGGCAATGCAACTATTCCACAATTATATAATTTAAAAGATGACATTGGAGAAAAAAATAATTTGGCAAATCAATTTCCCGAAAAAGTAGCAGCTTTGGAATTATTGTTAAATCAAATAAAAGAAAAAAATAAGTAAGCTATATCGGCTTTAATTGATTAATATTATTATACAGTTATCCCTAAATAAATTAAAATGAAAAAAGTATTTCTGACGTTTTTAAACATTTGTTTAATTATTTTTATAGCCAATGCACAGGACGTTGTAAAAAAAGCAAACAATTTTATTGATTTATTGAGTGAAGAACAAAAAACAGGAACTTTGTTCCCCTTTGACAATGATGAAAGGTATAATTTTCATTTTGTCCCATTCGTAAGAAAAGGGATTACATTCAATGAAATGAATGCGCAGCAAACCGAGGCGGGCCTTGCATTATTACGCGCTTGTTTAAGCGAGACGGCTTACAAAAAAGCAACTGATATTGTCGCGATGGAAGTGGTTTTAAAAGAAATTGAAAACAGAAAACCAGAAGACAACTATCGTGATCCAGGAAATTATCATTTTTCTATTTTCGGTATCCCATCTAATAAAACAATTTGGGGATGGCGCTTCGAGGGGCATCACATTTCTTACAATTTTTCTTTTGATAAAAAAATGATTGTATCTGGCACACCTGGATTCATGGGATCTAATCCTGCAGTCGTACTTACAGGATCAAAAAAAGGGAAAGAAATTTTAAAAGAAGAAACCGAAGAAGGATTTCAAGTACTTAATTCATTAGATCCACAGCAATTAAAAAAAGCAATTATTGATACTATAGCTTATAAAGACATATTAACTTTTGATAAAAGAAATGCAGAAATTAATTCAAAACTTGGACTTAAGTATTCAGATTTAACCGAAACGCAACAAGCCTTGGTGTTGAAATTAATTAAAGTATATGTAAATAGGTATACCCATTTATTTGCCGAAAGTATGCTGAAGGATATACAAGCTGCTGGATTAGATAATATTTTATTTGCATGGGCAGGTACGACCATCAATCAAGTAGGCAGTCCTACCTATTATCGTGTTCAAGGACCTAGTTTTATTATTGAATATGATAACACACAAAACAATGCAAATCATATTCACTCTGTTATCAGAGATTTAAAAAATGATTTTGGAGGAGATATGTTATTGAATCATTATAAGCAGGATCACGCAAAACAATAAAAAAGAATAATATTCTAATTGATCGTTATGGAAAGAAGAAAATTTATTCAAAATTCAGGACTCTTAGCTGCAGGTATTTATCATACACCGCTGAAAGCCATCGCAGGTCCATTTGTGCAATCGCCTTTATTGCATAATATACCTCTTGATAAAAAACTAAATCCGGAATGGATCAAGTCCTTATATCATCGGGGATTTGTGACTACTTATAAAAAAACAAAAAATGAGTTACAGTATATTGGCATGCCTATCGGTGGTATTTTCACTGGTACTGTTTACTTAGGCGGTGATGGAAGGCTTTGGTTATGGGATATTTTTAATGAAAACCAAAATGGGATTGATCCTAAGACCATTGAATGGGAATCAGATTTACATGTGGGAAAAAAAGTACGTCCGCAAGATGGATCTGCATATGTACAACCAGCAAAAAATATTAGACCGCTTGAACAAGGCTTTGCATTTAAAATTTTATCCGGGAAAAATATAATTATAAAAAAATTAGAAGCAGCAGATTGGGATGAAATTTTATTTGAAGCCACTTACCCGATGGCAAAGCTGCATTATATTGATCATCGTTTAGGCTTGGATATTACAGCAGATATTTTTTCTCCTTTTATTCCGTTGGATGAGAGAAACTCAGGCCTCCCTTGTACGGTTTATTCATTTTCAATAAAAAATAAAACAAAGAATGACATCAATGTTTCCCTATTGGGTTGGTTAGAAAATAAAGTATCGCCAAAATCAAAAAAAGAAACAGATATAAGATTAAATACAGCTGAGAAAAATAATGGTTCCGCAATTTTAAATAGTAGTATTAAATTGAATGGTATTGAAAATCAGGATAAGAAAGCAGATTATGGTACGATGGCTATTGGAGCGATTAACAGCAAGTGTATCGTCAATACCTCCTTTTCTTTACCACTTTCTTCCTCCTCGTTTTCAGAAGAAATTTTATTACCTACTGAAAAATTAGTGTCAGCAGGACCATTAATGAATTCAGTTTGCACAAATCATGTTATTAAAAGCGGTCAAACTATTAATGCAAACTATATACTTGCATGGCATTTTGCTAATTTAACTTTAAATCCAGTCATTCAGGGCAAAGGACGTTTTTATAACCAACAATTTAAAACTGCAGTTGAAGTTGTAAAATACGTAGCTGCAAATTTTACAGCACTTTCAACACAAACAGCATTGTGGCGACAAACATGGTATGATTCAACATTACCATGGTGGTTTTTAGAACGTACCTTTTTAAATATCTCAACACTGGCCACAACCACAGCCCACCGTTTTGAATCAGGCAGATTTTATGCTTGGGAAGGCGTAGGTTGTTGTGAGGGAACCTGCACACATGTGTGGCAATATGCACAAGCCATGGGTCGCATTTTTCCTGCGATTGAAAGAGATACAAGGGAACGCGTTGATTTAGGTTTGTCATTGAAATCAGATGGGATGATGTTGTATCGTGGTGAAGTGGTGAAAACACCTGCGATAGATGGACAGGCAGGTACGATATTAAGAATATATAGGGAGCATAAAATGTCACCAGATAAAACATTTTTACAAAAAAATTGGGATAAAATAAAGTTAGCAACCACCTGGGTTTTAAATCAGGATAAAAATGGGGATGGCATGGAAGATACCCCGATTGAAAATACATTAGATGCCGTTTGGGATGGTGAAATAGCTTGGTTGGTAGGCATGTGTATTGCGGCGGTAAAAGCGAGTGAACAAATGGCCATAGAAATGGGAGATACCGGATTTGCTAAAATTTGTTCCACTTATGTAAGCAATGGAACTAAAAACATGGAGGCGCAACTTTTCAATGGCGAATATTTTATTCATAAACCAGATGAAATTAAAGGAAGAGAAAAATTAGGATCTTATAATACCTGTCATATTGATCAGGTGTATGGACAAAGTTGGGCACACCAGGTTGGTTTAGGCAGAATCATTGACAAAGAAAAAACAATTTCAGCGCTTAAGGCATTATGGAAATATAATTTCACCCCTGATGTTGGACCTTATATTAAGGAGCGAAGAGTTCCATGAATGTATGAGTGGCTTTGAACATCAGGTGGCTTCACATATGATGGCAGAAGGTATGACCGATGAAGCACTTATTTTAACAAGGATGATACATGATCGATACTATGCAGGAAAACGAAATCCATTCAATGAAATAGAATGCAGTGATCACTATGCACGCGCAATGGCGAGTTATGGTACTTTTATTTCTGCATGTGGCTTTGATTATGATGGGCCGAATGGGTATATAAAATTTGCCCCAAAATTAAATACAGATAAATGTAAAGTTCCTTTTACATCAGCAACTTCTTGGGGCTCCTATGAACAACTACAAAGTGAAAAAAACTTTTCTGCCATACTAAAAGTTAAATATGGCAGTTTGTTTTTAAATAAAATTACCCTTGACGCCAAAGCGCCTGTTACTACAGCTAAGATTTATATCGGAACCAAGTTGGTAAAGGCAAAAATGATGAAGGAAGGCCAAAGCTTTGCTTTTCATTTTGAAAATAAAGTTGAATTAAAGAAAGGCCAGGAACTAAAAGTTAACCTCAGCTAAAATGCAAGTTGAAAAAAATAAAGTTGTAGGCATACATTATACTATTTCGGTGGATGAGGAAGGCGAGGTGTTTTCAAATCTCGATTTTGAACCAGAGGAATATGTACATGGGGCTATTGCTATTTTTCCAATGGTCGCAAATGCACTGGAAGGTCACCAAGTAAAGGATGAAGTACAAATTACTTTACCTCCACAACATGCTTACGGCGCAATAAATGAAAAATTAATTAAAACATACCCCAATTCTTTATTTGAAACAATTAACGATTTTGAAATTGGCAGTTTTATTCAAATACCTGATGGCACTGAAGCAAAATTATTGCAAAAAAACAAGGACACAATATTGGTGGATGCGAATCATTCATTTGCCGGAGCGACCTTACATTATAATATAAAAATAGTATCTATTCGACAGGCCACTGAAATCGAAATTCAAAGAGGCCTTACTGAAGCCGTTATAAAATCATGTGATGGTTCACCTAATTGTTGTTAAATTTAAGCTATGAAAAACAACCTGCATTTATTGGTCTTATTTTTTGTGATAAACACATTCGTTTCAAAAACTTTCGCCCAGGAATTATACAAAGCACCCTCAAATCAAATCAAATCGATTTGGGTAAGTCCTGAAAATCCAACAGGAGCCAAAGGCAGTGCGGGCGTAACAAACAAGGGTGCTAAGGGGCGTGCATTTATTACTTTAGAAGCAGGCGAAAAAATTAATTTATTAGATGCTACTGGCGCTGGAATCGTGAGACGCATGTGGCTAAGCGGAACAATTCCAAGATCGAGCGAACAAATGCAGCATGTGCGCATTGAAATGTATTGGGATGGAAGTAAAAAACCCGCAGTTTCAGCACCCATTGGTGATTTTTTTGGTTTAGGACTGGGAAAATCAAAAGCATACAAAAATGCAATGTTTTCCAATCCAGAAGGACGCTCTTTTAATTTTACAATACCAATGCCATTTCGGAAATCAGCAAAAATTGTTTTAATCAATGAATCAAGTTCACATGCACTCATATGGTATGACATAAATTATACTTCAGAAAAAGTACCTGATGATGCTATGTATTTTCATGCCTATTGGCATCATGTAGCAAAAACAACGCTGGGCAAGGATTTTGAAATTTTGCCTACGATCAATGGTAAAGGACGATTCATTGGGACTAATATTTCAGTTGTAAGTGATAGCATGTTACGAGATACCTGGTTTGGTGAAGGGGAAGTGAAAGTGTATTTAGATGGGGATAGCAAATTACCCTCACTTTCAGGCACAGGAACGGAAGATTATATTGGTTCAGGATGGGGCCAAAATTTCAGATGATAAAAAAGGGGAGTATTGTTTTTATAGATATCATGTACCTGATCCAATTTATTTTCAAAGTCAATGCAAAGTGACCATTCAGCAAATTGGGAACAGTTCTGTTGAAAAAATTAGATCACTAATAAAAAATGGCGCAAATATTAAACCTGTTTTTTTCATTAAACAAGAAGGCGGTCGCCTTGGCAGTGATATATTTAATTTAAAGGGCAACCCACCTATTACTTATGGGTTATTAGATACCAGTTTTGAAGGAGGCATCAACAATCCATTTTTTGATAACAAAAATTTTGGAATGAATTTTTATCGAACTGATGAGTTGGCTTCAACCGCCTATTTTTATCTAGACAAGCCCTTTAATAATTTAAATACCCAAGTAAGCGTCGCGGATGAAAATAAAAAAGGTTCATTTGGCTACGACCTCGCTTTTTTAAAAAAATACCACAAGGATTTAGTGTTGTTAAAAAACGGAGATGCTTCTTTAATTGTATTACCAAAATACCAAGGCCGCGTAATGACTAGTACGGCCGAAGGTGAAAAGGGATTTAGTTTTGGATGGATTAACCATGATTTAATTGCAGCAAATAAACTAACGCCTCATTTTAATGCCTTTGGGGGCGAAGAAAGATTTTGGTTAGGACCAGAAGGTGGGCAATTCTCTATTTATTTTAAACCCAATACTGAATTCAAGTTTGAAAATTGGTATGTACCGCCAAGCCTTGATACCGAAGGCTTTGATTTAATAGCGACAACAAACACGGAGGCTGTTTTTAATAAGAAAATTCATTTGTTAAATTATTCGGGCACCCCATTTGACTTGGAAGTAAATAGAAAAATAAAATTATTAAGCAGTGAAAATATTACCAATGCCCTTGGTGTGAAAACGGGCGCTTCGATAAAGGCGGTTGGATTTGAAACAGAAAACAAAGTAAAAAATATAGGCCAATTCCCTTGGACCAAAAATACAGGTCAATTATCCATATGGGTATTGAGTATGTTGCAAGCGAATGATCATACCACTGTTTTTGTTCCTTACCAACATGGAGATGAAACTAAGTTAGGAAAAATTGTAACTGATGATTATTTCGGAAAATTAGATACCACCAGATTACAAGTAAAAAATGGACACTTGTTATTTAAAGCAGATGCAAAGCAAAGAAGTAAAATAGGCATTTCGCCATTACGCGCAACGTCAATGGCGGCTAGTTATGATGCAGAAAATAAAGTGTTAACTATTATACAGTTTACTTTGCCTCAAGGCAAAACCGATTATGTAAATTCATTATGGCAAATGCAATCCGAACCCTTTAAAGGCGATGCGTTAAATGCCTATACAGATGGCCCGGTGGATGGCAAACAAATGGGTAAGTTTTATGAATTAGAAGGGTCATCTCCAGCAATGGCTTTGTTGCCAGGTGACACACAAATGCATATTCAAAAAACGATACACTTAAAAGGAAATGATACAGATTTAAATGCTTTAACACTAAAACTATTGGGGGTTACACTTAGTGAAATTAAGCTGTAGGCAGTAATTTATTGATATAACCTAACCCAGTCCACTACCATATTGATAGGTAGTTCTTTGGGGTTGGTGACTTTCCCGGGCCAGCTACCTTCTAACTGCTGGTCAATCATCAAGTAAAATGGTTGATCAAATGGCCATTGGTACGTGCCTGCACCTGGCACTTTGGGATAGGTAATAGTTTCAATACCGTTGATGGCATACACCAATTTATCAGGATACCAACTTACACTATATATATTGTAACCACTCGTATCTATTTTACCTGTATTAAATTTTTTAGGGGTTTCTTGTTTTAATGTAATGGTATAATGATTATGGGTAGTTTGGTAAGCAAATGCATCGTGATTTAATTTTTCCATAATATCCATCTCGCCATTATGTTGATTGGGATAAATATCTTTCTCAGACATCATCCAAATGGCAGGCCATGAACCATAAGCAGCATCCAATTTTGCTTTAATTTCAATACGACCATATTGAAAGGCAAATTTCTTCCAACTATATATACCGCCGGTAAGCATTGGGCGAGGATCGCCATTAATCGTATCATTATTCACAATACCCCTTAAGTAAATATTGTCTTTGTCAAATGTAACTACTTCATTATTGGTACTTGTAATATATCTATTCCACCCTGTTGCTGATCTCCATTTATCAATAGGTGTTTGCCATTTAGGTGAAGTGAAAAGATCAATACGTGACCATCTATTAGTGTCAAGTGCACCTTTATTGAAATCATCTTCCCACACTAATTCCCATTGGGTAGTTTCATTACGCCTACTTTCATTTTGAACTAGCATGTAACCATCAACAAGTTTGTAATGCTTTTTGTAAACAACTGTACTTGAAATGAAAAGTATTGCGACAACAAAAGAAATCAGGGCGATTTTATTTTTCATAAAAATTAAATTAGCTAATTCAAATGTAATATTTATTTAATAGATAAAGTATGATCCAGATTAATCAATTTGTTAATATTTTTATAGCATATTTGTATATAATATTTAAGTATGCACAGTTATAATAATTTTTTTAAAATAGGAGTATGTATATTTTTTATATGCATTAGTATACAAGGATATTCACAATCATTCAATAATAATATTCAATGGGAATCGTTTATGCAAGCGCAAATGCTTAAATGGGATTCGATTAGTGATAATTATTATACGGGTATACTTTTAGGCAACGGGCAGCTAGGTACAAATATTTATAAGGAAAATAATCAAGCGATTCGATTTGATATCGGGAGATCAGATGTTACTGATCAACGACCACATAATTCGGATACGGTTGCCTTTGAACAATTATTATCAAGACCGCGCTTACCCATTGGAAAAATGTTATTAAATACAAATGGAGCAATTTTATCTGCTGATATGCAATTGGATATTTACAATGCGGAAAGTACTGGAACTATAAAAACAACCAAAGGAACCATTCATTTTTTCGCATACGTTCCAACAGGACAAGATGTTATTGTAGTAAAAGTGTATGGGACAGCAGATGAAAAAAATATACAATGGCAATGGGTGGGAGAAGAAAGTATTTCGCCAAGAATTACTTCCCAAAGTAAAAAAAATGGCATTACAGATTATCAGTATAATCCATCCTTTATAGAAAAAGATTCTGCAGGATATCATATTTGTCATCAACCACTTTTATATAGCAATGGCTATAGTACAGTGTATAAGGTAAAGCAAATAATAGATACCAGTGTATTATTAATTGCCGTGGGAAATGAAGTTGCGATAAATAAAAGTGCCACTGCAGAAGCTATTCAATTTATAAATAACTATATTAAAAAAGGGGAATCTGCTGTTTTACAAAATCATCGCAATTGGTGGCATAATTTTACAAAACAAAGTTTTATTTCCATTCCCGATGCTAGAATGCAAGGATATTATTGGATGGAGCAATATAATATGGCATCCGCTACCAGAGCAGGTAAGCCCATGGTTGATTTGATGGGTCCATGGTATAAAAGTAAAACACCTTGGCCTGCTATTTGGTGGAACTTAAATACACAATTGGCTTATTCGTCCGTATTTGCTTCGAATCATTTGGAATTAGGCAGGTCCTTGTTTGATGCGTTTTATAACAATCAAAATACATTAATTAAAAATGCCCCAGCGAAATGGCAGTATGATGCAGCTGCTGTTAATCGAATTTCATCCTACGATTTACATTCACCTGTATTAAACGAAGAAATTGAAAATGGAAAATTTGAACCTGGTAATTTAACTTGGGCTTTATTTTATTACCATAAGTATTTTTTATATTCGAAAGATACCAATGAATTACAAACGCGCATATTCCCATTACTTAAAAGATCGGTCAATTTTTTAATTCATTTACTAAACAAGGATGATCAAGGTATTTATCATTTGGTAAATTCATTTTCGCCAGAATACAGCGATGCGGTAGATGCACATTATAGTTTAAGTGCTTTAAAATGGGGATTAAAAACTTTAATTAATACAGACCGGTTACTTAAATCCAATGATGCGGACAGAAAAAAATGGGAAGAAATTTTAATCCATTTGCCACCTTATTATACCAATGAAAAGGGGTACTTAATTGGGAAGGACAAAGAATTATTAACTGGACATCGCCATTTTTCACATTTAATGATGATTTACCCTTATCGTGAAGTTTCGTTAACTGATTCAGCTTCCTTAGCAATTGCAAACAAATCCACTAATTATTGGATTTCAATGAATAAAAAGTTCAGGGGGTATTCCTATGTAGCTGCTTCATCAATGGCTTCCTTATTAAATAAAGGCAACTTAGCATATAATTTTTTAGATACCTTTTTATTAAAACATGCTGAAGTGAATGGCTTATATGCAGAAGCGGGACCTTGTTTTGAAACGCCCCATGGCATGACCAATAGCTTATTAGAAATGTTATTACAAAGTCAGGAGCCAATCATTCAAGTTTTTCCTGCAATACCAGATGCTTGGGAGGAAGCAAGTTTTGAAAATTTGCGTGCAGAAGGGGCTTTTTTAGTAAGCGCTGCGCGCAAGTCAAGTAAAACTGCAGTTGTGATTGTTAAAAGTGAAAAAGGTGGAATTACTACTATTGTTACAACTATTCCTGCAATTGCTTTAAATATCGCTTCCAATATGGGTAAATCCATTTATCAATTAAAAGAGGAGCAAAATAAATCCTATATCACGCTTAATACTAAAGTGGGAGAAGTAATTACAATTAGCCATAAAAACTTTCCAAGCGCTGCCATAACCCCAGTTAAAAGTACAAGTTTTGACACACAATGGTGGGGGCTTCAAAAAAATCACAAGGAAAGTACTTTGAAAAAAAATCGCAATTAAACTGATGCACTATATACAGTAGCGGTAATCATTATTAAAGATATTTAATTAACTTGAGGCGCATTATTAATGTGCTTCAATTTAAGTGTTATATGAAAAAAATTGTAATCGGTTTAATAGTCATTTTGTTATTTGCAAATTTTTCAACTGCACAAACTAATGGTTACAAAGTTCCAGCAGTAGCAAATCCTACAGCTAGAGTAGCATTATTGAAAGAAAAATGGGACCTATTGCATCAGCCCATACCTAAATTGGGATTGCGTGATTGTTTTTTATTCATTTTAGATGCAATGGATACAAAACAATTTAATCAAAACGACATTGAGTGGCTATTAAATAAAATGATTACTCGGGTTGTTACAAATCCCAAAGATTTTAATTATGGTAATATTTATTGGAGCTGGGTAAATCCTAAAAATATAGTTGAGGATAATAATAATGTTGAATTTTGCGTACAATATGGTATTCTTATCAAGTTGTTATATGATAATCAGTTATCTGCTGGAAGTCGAAAAGCGCTTGATACTATATTTGATTATGCTTTAAGTGGAATAACTAGAGCCAATGTGCGCGTTTCCTATACCAATATATATTTAATGCGTATTTGGAACTTAATTGCACTTGGCCAAGTATATAATAAGCCGGAAGTTTTAGAACAAGGCCGAGCGTATCTTAATATATTTATAAAGCATATTGCAAACTATGGAAATAGAGAGTATGACAGTCCTACCTATGGAGGCGTTGATTTAGAGTCGCTTTTATTACTTTCGCAATTTGCAAAAGATAAGGATATTCAAACCAAGACTGCAGATTTGTTGAATTTATTTTTGACTGATTTTTGTTCGCATTATAATCCATTGGGTGGATTTTTGGGAGGCGCACATAGTAGAGATTATAACCGAGCATTTGCGAGAGATTTGCTAGAAGAAAAATATTTTAATCCCTTATTAGGGAAAGTCAATAATAATAATCAATTATTTCATCAAGTATGTTTTGCTAGATTAAAGGAAATCGGATTAAGCCCACAACAAAAGGAATTAATGTACCGACAAAATAAATATATCATACAAAAGTGGGATAGTTTTCCGAACGCATATGCGACCGAGTATGTTGGAAAAAAATTAGCCATAGCGTCCTCCAATCAAACATATAGCCCAGATGACAAAACCTTTGTTATTTATTTAAGTAGCAAAACGGTTCCTGCAATGGCAAATATAACCTATGTCATGGAAGGACGTGATGATCATTATGGTCAATGGGGTGCACAAGGCTGGGGCGATAAATTTTTAAATTTACAAACCAAAAATTATCCCTTAAACGGCGGCTGGGGTAAAACAAGACATTTGATGCCATTTATGCAGGTTGCTCAAAATAAAAATGAGTTTGTCATGTTGGTGTCAGGGCAAAAGGACCATAATAGTATCAAGGATTATTTAAATTCAACTATTTTGTTACCTAATGTTTTTAATGAAGTTTGGATTGGCAATAAAAAAATGGCAGTTCCAACCATTGGCAGCCAGCTTGGCTTAGATAGTACAAAAACACTTTTTGTAAAATTTGAGGATGTTGTGGTTGCTTTTAAAATTTTATATGAGGATGCGCCTACTAATGAAGTGGCATGTATCATTAATGATGGATTTGAATACAAGGCATCTCGTGAAAACTTTTCGTTAACGAATAATAAACTGATTCGAATGACATTAAAACATTCGAAAAATGGTAAGGCGACCATTGCCATGTGGTGGAAAACAGCAGAGGGCATAACCACTAATGCTGCATTTGCCAATTTTAGGGCAACTGTACTTAATGCCAAATGTAATGTTACCAATAATGCGGGCATTGTGGATGTATCAGTGATAACACCACAAGGTAAATTAGGGGTAAAGGCGGACTTGAATCTTAAAAAAAGAATTACTTATTACAATCCATCCCCATTGCCTGCACAATTTTTATTCAATGTGGATGGCGTTGAACTAGGAAAAAAAATCATGCAGAAATACCAGTAAGCATAGCTGCATGAAATATCAAGTAGCATATTCCTACTAAATTTCATTTAAGAAATCAAATAAGGACATTTCCGTAGGGAGGTTTAATTTTTTTCTTAAACGGTATCTGCTAATTTCAACACCACGCATAGATATATTCATTAATTGCGCAATTTCCTTCGTGGTTAGATTCACACGTAAAAAGGTACAAAGTTTTAATTCATTGGCAGTCAGCTTAGGGAATTTCTCTTTAATATTAACGGTAAAGGAGTTATGCGCTTTGTCAAAGTGATTCGTGAAGTTTTCCCAATCCTTATCCATTTTATCCGCATCATTAATTACTTTAATCATTTTTTTCAATTCCTCATGTGCAATGGGGTTGTCAATCAGCTTTGTCATTTTAGACATGTGTGATTTTAAATCCGTCAATAATTCCCCCTTTTGAACTAAGTGCATGGTAAAATTGATCAATTCAGAATTTTTAGAATCTATTTCAACTTGTAATTTTTCATTCTGAATTTCAGTCAACTTACTTTCTGCTTTATCTATTTCTAATTGCTTTAAATAATTTAATTTTTCTTGTTCTTCATTATGTTTTTGTTGCTGTACAATAAATTTGCCTTTTTGCCATTGGATGATCAATAAAATAATGATGATAAAGATGGCAAAATATAAAACATAGGCCCAAGTAGAACGATACCATGGAGGTAATACATTAAATGAAAAACTATCCACCTGCGATTCCTCTCCTAAATTATCTCGCACTTTAATTTCAAATACATAATTACCAGGAGGAAGATTCGTATATTCTTTTTCGGTTTTATTGGTCCATTTTGACCAATTATTTTCAAGTCCATTTAGGCGGTAGCTGTATTCTAAGTTTTTCTGTAAGCCAAAAAGAGCTGACGAAAATTCAAAATGAATCATCTGCCATTTTCTTGCAACCTCCGGAATACTACTTTTATTTTGTGCTTGTTTTTCATTAATGCCAGTAAAATAGCCGCCAAATAATAAACTATCTGTGTTATCTCCAGTGATTCTTACTTCACGAATATGCACCTGTAATTCATAATTATTTTTTTTATACTTTTTATAATTTAAATTGAATAACCCGCTTTCCCCAGCAACGAAAATATTACGCTCATCTACTGGGTATACCAATTCAAAGCCACTTAATAATTTATTATTCAATTCGGGTATGTATATGATACGTGGTGTTTTACTTGACATATCCACCACGCCCAATTGCTTCTCATGTATAAACCAAATATTGCCTTCCTTGTCTTCCTTCAAATAACGCAAACTTTGCTCGCCTAATAAATTATGATAAAATGGGTTCGCTTCAAAAATATCTTTTCCTTCATTGTATCCATACACCCCTTTTTCCGTGGCAATTAATATTTCATTTTTAACTTTAAAAACATGGTTGTTCAATGTGGATGGCAAACCATTTGATTGTGTATATATCTTTACCTTCTCTGTGCTAATAATTTCTTTGGCTACTTTGTAAACACCATGAAATGGATGCGATACCCATATATGTGCACCGTCATCTACTGCGACATATCTTGAAGATTGCGTAAAATTTGGTACTTGTCCAGTGAGTTGAAATTTAGATCCACTTTGATTAAAAAAAGCCAAGCCTTTATAATTACCAGCAACAACTTGATTATTTAAATTATTTCGAGGTACCATATTCTGTAAACCAGTAATTGGTTGAAAATTCCAAAATCCAGTCATATTGGAAATTAAGTTGGCTTCATCGTTTTTAATTGCAAATGCACCTTCATGATGGGATAGAATTAATTCATTATTAACCTCCGATAAATTCCATACTTGACCTACAGTATTAGGTATAAGTGAAAAATCACCTCTATTAAAACTCAAATCATTTTTTTCAGTAAGAGGCACACTAAATAAACCGCTCGAGGTTCCTACATATAATTTGTTTTGATGTATGATAGTTGCATAAGCGGAAGCATCCTGGTATTTGGGATTGATATGTTTAATCGCATTATTGAATCCAATGCAATCAATACCATTATTTAAGCCGAGCCAAAGGTTTCCCTGTTTGTCTGAAAATATATTTAATATATTATTATTCTGAATGCCTTCTGTTTTGGTTAAGCTTTGAATTAATTCGCCTTTACTATTTATGATCATTGCCCCTGCATTGGTGGTTGCAATACCTATCCATGTATTATCAATAACAGTGGCCGAATAAATTCTTTGATTTTCAATTAGCTGTGTAGTGGGTGTTTGAATTTTAACCACTTGGTTATTTGCATAACTGTATATGCCATTTTTAAGTGTCGTTATAATAATGCCGCCATTTAATGAAAGAATGGAGGTGACTTCTACATTTTTAAGTAAGGAAGCCGCTGCAATTAATTGCCAACTATTATTTTGAAACTGCAATAAGCCACCTTTAATATCATGAGCAAATAATACACCATTGCAAATGCCAACATAACTCCATTCAGAAGGAGCAGTGTAAACGGTTATTTTATTATTTGCTACTTTAAATATGCGTCTGGAAGTTCTAAAAAATACCTCATTCTTATATTGTGCAATATCCCATACATCAGCAAAATCCTTATCGCCCTCTTTTACAAATTGAACTAAGGAGTGATAGGTGAGCCGTCCATTAATAGATGGTGTGAAGTATCCAAATTCATCCTGGCCACCTACATATATCTTATTATCAGTGCCAATTTCAAGTGATCGAACGATGGTTTTATTTGGTAAAGGATATGATTTCCAATATTTGCCATCAAAACTCAATAGCCCTTCATTATTGGCTACATTTCATTAGGCGAACAATTGTTAACCCAAATTTAATATAAAAATTTTGTGATGTAGTAGAGAAGTATCAAAAAAGCTTATTTTATACCTTTTTAAGTTAAAATTGTAGTATTGATGTAGTAATGATGTAGTAGTATTATGTATAATATCAGTAAGAATGCTCAATTTTATATCGCTATTTTAATTAAATTAACTAAACGATTGTTATGAATCCAAAACTTTTTGTACTTGGTGCGATACTTCTAGTATGTAGCATCTTTAACCAAGCCATGGGACAGTCCTTACAGGTCTCAGGTCTCTGGTACGGTGAAAGACAAAGCAACTGGTACAGCGCTAAGTGACGCAACTGTCTCAATTACAGGCAGTGCTACACGAACTAAAACAAATGCACAGGGTGAATTCACTATTAAAGTTGCTCAAAAAGGAGCAGTTTTAAGCATATCTTATATAGGTATGAAAACAGTGACTTACACCGTAAATAATGCTGGTCCAGTTAGCATTGAACTTGAATCATCTAGTACTACATTGGAAGATGTAGTAGTGAATGTGGGTTATGGTACTCAAAAGAAGAGTGTCGTAACTGGTTCAATTTCAAGGGTTAGTGCAAAGGATTTGGCAAATATCCCTAACGGAAGAGTGGAACAATCCCTTCAAGGTCGTGTTGCTGGTGTAACCATTGCACAAAATTCAGGTCAACCTGGAACGCCTTCAACTATCTTAATTCGTGGTGTAACCACATTCGGTGGTGGAAACAACCCATTGTGGGTAGTGGATGGTATCGTAGTAGACGCTGGTGGCATTGGTTATTTAAACCAATCTGATATCGAGTCTATTGAGGTATTAAAAGATGCAACTTCTGCAGCCATCTATGGTACAAGAGCTGCAACTGGGGTAATTATGGTTACTACTAAAAAAGGTAAAGCTGGCGCATTAACAGTGAACTATAATGGATTTTACGGATCATCTTCACCTGCTAAAATGCTACACTTATTAAATGCTACACAATATGCTACTTTATTAAATGAGCGTTCAGTTGCTGGTGGTGGAAATGTATTATTTAATAATGTAGGTTCTTTAGGTTTAGGTACTGATTGGCAAAAAGCGATTTTTAATAATGACGCACGTCGTTATTCTCATGAAGTAAGCTTAAGCGGCGGTAATGATAAATCAACCTTCTATTTGTCATTTGGTACGCAAGATCAACAAGGTATCGTTGCTACAGAAATTTCAAATTTTACAAAGCAAAACATTCGTTTAAACGCTACGCATAAAATTTCTAAAGTATTTACTTTAGGACAAACATTAGGATACACACACGCAAAATCTATCGGTATCGGAAATACAAATAGTGAATTTGGTGGTCCTTTATCTTCAGCAATTAATTTAGATCCAATTACAAAATTAGTAATTACGGATCCTTTAGTTGCTGCTGGTGCACCATACAGTGTAAACCCAGTAATAAGAGATGCAAATGGCAACCCTTATGGTATATCAACTATTGTAGGTCAAGAAATGACCAACCCTTTAGCATACATCCAAACACGTTTAGGTCAATACAATTGGTCTGATGATATGATTGGTAATGCTTTCTTGGAAGCAAATATTACTAATGACATTAAGTTTAAATCAACCATTGGTGGTAAGTTGGCTTTCTGGGGTTATCAAGGTTTTACACCTGTTAACTTTTTAAGTGCGACTAACTCATTACTTAAGAATAATTATACTAAGAGCAATAACAATACTTTAAACTGGAACGTTGAAAACACAATCACTTACAATAAAAAAGTAAATGACCATAGCTTTTCAGTATTGTTAGGACAAGGGGCTTACATGGAAAATAATGGTGGTGGTTCATCAGTTGCCATGTTGGACTTACCTATCAATAGTTATAAAGACGCTTCTTTTAACTTTGATATTTCTCAAGCAAATCGTACTTCAGGAACTTATGATTTTACACAACATAAACTAACTTCATTGTTTGGTCGTGTGAACTATAACTACCAAGAGAAATATTTATTCACTGGTATTTATCGCCGTGATGGATCATCTCGTTTTGGTGCGAATAACAAATTTGGTATGTTCCCTTCATTCTCTGCCGGTTGGGTAGCGAACAAAGAAGGTTTCTGGAAACAAAACAGTATTGTAAATACATTGAAAGTTAGAGGTGGATATGGTGTGGTAGGAAATGATGCGATTCGTGACTTTGGTTATTTATCAACTGTTGCGGGTGGCTTAAACTACACGATGGGTAATGCAGGTGTAATTACTACAGGTTATGCGCCAACAACTTTGGATAATCCAGATTTACGTTGGGAGGAAACAACACAAGCTAACTTTGGTTTTGATGCACAAATCTTAAATGACTTTAGTTTGACTGTTGATTTATTCAATAAAAAAACAACAGGTATCTTAAGACCAATTGCAATCCCAGGTTATGTGGGTGTAACAAGTGCACCAGTAGCGAACGTTGCTGATATGGAAAATAAAGGTGTGGAAGTTGAATTGGGTTACCGTAAAAGAATTGGAGAATTTAATTTTTCTGCCAATGGTAATTTTGCTTATTTAAAGAACCAAGTAACTTATGTAGCAAGTGATACAAGATTTATAAACGGAGATGCTGCATTCCAATCAATGGGTCCAGTGACAAGAACTGAAGTTGGTCAATCTTACAACTCATTCTATGGTTTTCAATCTGCAGGTATTTTCCAAAATGCAGCAGAAATTGCAAATAATAAAAATGGTGCTGGTGGATTAATTCAACCAACTGCTAAGCCAGGTGATTTCCGTTGGGTGGATACTGATGGTGATGGTTCAATCACTGATAAGGATAAAACTTATTTAGGATCAAGTTTACCAAAATATACTTTTGGTTTAACTTTAAATGCTGATTATAAAGGTTTTGATGTAATGGTTTTTGCACAAGGTGCTGCAGGAAATAAAATTTTCCAAGGTTTACGTCGTTTAGATATTGGTACTGCAAACTGGCAAACAAGAGCGTTAAGCCGTTGGACTGGAGATGGTACTTCAACTACTTATCCTCGTTTAACAAGTGCTGATGACAATGGTAACTTTGGTAAAATGTCTGATTTTTATTTAGAAGATGGCAATTACTTACGTTTGAAAGTGGTACAAATTGGATATACATTACCTGTTAAGATGTTAAAGAAAATTGGTGGTACTAAACTTCGTGTTTATGCAACTGGTGAAAACTTGTTAACCTTAACAAACTATACTGGATACGATCCTGAAATTGGTGGTGGCGTATTTGGTATTGATAAAGGTGTATATCCTCAAGCCAAGTCATTTATTTTAGGAATTCAACTTCAATTTTAATTTCAAAAATTCAAAATTGATAAAAATATAAACACATGAAAAAAATACAAATTAATAACCTACTTGTTGCAGTTGCCTTGATATTATCATTGGGCGCTTGCAAAAAAGAATTTGTGGATGTTTCGCCTAAAGGTCAATTCCTTACAGCAAACTATTACGCAGATGCTACACAAGCCTACGGAGGCCTTGTTGGAGTATATGATGCGATTCGCAAAAATTCTGGCGGTTTTGAAAACATGATTACCATGATGAACGCAGGTTCAGATGATCATTTTGCTGGTGGTGGTGGTGCAACTGATGGTGCTGGAATTCAAGCATTTTCAAATCACACATTAACTGCATTAAATGTTCCAGGAAGTTTTTGGAGCGATCATTATCAAGGTATTTTCAGAGCCAACACTTTGTTACAAAAATTACCTACTACTACAATGGATGCAACTTTGAAAGCAAGATTTGCTGCAGAGTCAAAAGCATTAAGAGCATTATACTACTTTAACTTGGTGAGAATGTTTAAGAACATTCCATTGATTACTGAGCCAGTATCTGCTGCAAGCATGTACAAAGTAAAACAAACTACATCCGATTCTGTGTACGCACAAATTGAAAAGGATTTAAATGAGGCCATTGCTACCTTACCTACAACTGTTTCGGTTACAACTGAAGCGGGTCGTTTTACAAAAGGTGCTGCAAAAGCTTTATTAGGAAAAGTTTTATTGTTTGAAAACAAAGGCGCTTTAGCTGCTGCTCAATTAGCGGATGTAAATGGTGCAACGCCAGGATCTGCTAGTAGTTACGGATATAAGTTATTAAGCAACTTTAGTGACTTATGGGTTACTAATAACAAATTCAACTCTGAATCAATTTTGGAAGTAGGTCATAGCAGTGCTGGTAACTCCGATTGGGGTTGGTGGGGAAGCGGCCGTGATGAGGGAAATACAGTGAATGTAATGGTAGGACCTCGTAGTTATTCTACCCCTGCTGGATCACCTGCACCAGGTTTACCTTCAGGATGGAGCTTTAACGTATTCACTCAAAACTTTTATGATGCAATTAAAGGGGATCCTCGTTTTGCAGCAACAGTATTTGATTTGAAAGCATTAAAAGCTGCTGGTCAAGCTGATTATATTGATGGCTACCAAAATACTGGGTATTTCTTGAATAAGTTTTTACCAAGAAATGCGGATATCAGAACAGGTGGTGGATCTCAAGAATTAAACTTCAAGCAAGACACGTATGTAATTCGTTTAGCTGATACTTATTTAATGGAAGCAGAAGCCTTGGGTGGAACAGGTGCAAGAGCACAAGCTTTATTAGATGCTGTTAGAGCAAGAGTTGGTTTGGCTTCAACGCCAGTTTCACTTGCTGCTATTAAAGCAGAAAGAAGATTAGAATTGGCTGGTGAAGGACATCGCTTTTTTGATTTAGTAAGATGGAATGAAGCTGCAGCAAAATTAGCATCTAGAGGTTTTGTTGCTGGAAGAGATGAAATTTTCCCAATTCCTTATTCTGAATTACAAGGCACGTTATTGGTACAAAATCCTAAGTATAACTAATAAAAAACTATACAATGAATAAAATAAAGTTTCTATACAGCATTGCATTCCTGTTGGTTTTGGCTACAGGATGTACAAAAAAAGACGGGATCGATAGCGATTTGTCTTTTATAAATTCTGCATCGTCTTCTGCTTTAGCAAAAGTATTTACGATCAGTACAGATAATTCTGGTGTAGTAAGAGTTTCTCCAACTGGAGAAGGCGTTTCTTCTTACACTATTAATTTCGGACATGGAACAGGTGCTGCAGCTTCAGCTACAGTAACGCCAGGTGGAAACGCAACACATGTGTATCCAGAAGGTTCTTATACTGTTACTATTTTAACTACAGATATCGCTGGTAAAACAACGACTACTACTTATCCTTTAGCAGTTACTTACCGCGCTCCTGAAAACTTAGCAGTGAGTATGTCGCAAAACGTGCACGACTTGACAGTTTCTGCTACATCATTATATGCAGCATCATACCTAGTATACTTTGGTGATGTAACTAATGAAGTAGGAACTCCAATGGCAATTGGTGCGACAGTAAAACATACTTATGCAACTTCAGGTAACTATAATGTAAAAGTGGTTGCTTTAAGTGGTGGTGCTGCTAAAACTGAAAAAACAAATGCAATTGTGGTTACTGATCCATTTGGTTTGCCATTGGATTTTGAAAATGCTTTTGTTAATTATTTCTTTGGAACCTTTGGTGGTGGTCAAGGATTTGCAACAGTTGCAAACCCTAGCGCTACTGGTTTAAATACAAGTGCGAAAGTAGGAAAGTTCACAAGAGGTTGGGAAGGATGGAGTGGTACTTATAGCCCAATGGGCGCTCCAAACAATCCAATTGATTTTAGCGTTGGTAAAATAATTAAAGTGTTGGTATATAATCCTGATGCTGCGTTAATCGGTGCTAAATTAAATGTTGAATTAGAATGGGCAATTGGCGGTAAACCATCCAATGGTGTTGCTGTTTTAAAAGTGCCAGTAACTACATCAGGTGCTTGGGAGGAATTGGTATTTGATTTTAGCGGTATCGCTGCTATTCCTGATGGAACAAAATTCACACAATTGGTTTTACGATTTAATGATTCAGTAGATGGTGCAGGAGCAGTTATTTACGTAGACAATTTTAGATTAACCAAATAAACCAAAACACAATGAAAAATATTTCAAAATTATTTTTAAGTTTTCTTGCAACGGCAATTTTATTGTCGTCATGTAAGGAAAAAGAATATGTTTTAGGTGATTTAAAAGCGCCTACAAACTTAGCGATCACTGCAGTAGTGAAAGGTGTTACCACAGCAACTCCAAACGGAGATGGTTCTGGTGACGTTACATTCACTGTTTCTGCTGACAATGCATTATCATATAAAATTGATTACGATGCAACCAATGCATTAGACTTAGTGTATTTACCAACAGGTACTACTACTAAAAAATATACAACACTTGGTACAAATACGTATAAAGTAACTGCAGTAGCCTATGGCCGTGGAGGCACCTCTACTACTATTACAAAAGATGTTACTGTACAAAGTAATTTTACGCCTGACGCTGCCGTAGTTGCTAACCTAACTGGAGGGTCATCTAAAACTTGGATTGTTGATAAAAGTGTTGCTGGTCATTTTGGCGTAGGTCCATGGTCTGGATCAATTGTTCCAGAGTGGTGGGCTGCTTCAGTAAATGAAAAAGTTACCGCTGCACCTTGTTTTTATACTGCTGGATTTAAGTTTACTGCAGTGAGTGCAACAAGCTATACATTACAAGTAACTACACCTGATGGTGCGTTTACTAAAACTGGTGGTAATGCTACTTTAGCAGGAATCCCTGGTTCTGGTGATGAAGGTTGTTACGCGTATGCTGGCGGAACAAGTAATTTTTCGTTCATACCTGCAAGTACAGCAGTTCCTGCTGCAAATTCAACAAGAACTAGTATATTGCTTGCTGGAACCAACACCTTCATTGGTTATGGTTCATTGCAAAAAGAATACGAAATTTTATCTATATCTGCGACCGCAATGTATTTAAGAGTACAAGGTACAGAAACAGGTAACGCTTGGTATTTAAAATTAAAAGCATTATAAAAACTTGATGATGTTTTCAAAGTCTATATTAAGGTTGAAATTTTTTAGTGTCTTGTTTATCCTTCTCCTTGCTGCACTTACTTCGTGCGGCAAGGGGGGCGATACGCCTACACCCGTTTCCACAGCACCTACTAATTTAAGTTTGGATGCAACCGTTAGCGGAACCTCAGGTAATGTGGTTTTTAAAGCAGCTGCAACAAATGCAGTGATGTATACTTTTGATTTAGGCAATGGCATCAAGGATCAAGTTTCAGTAACAGGAGATTTAACTTATAAATATGCCACATCAGGCGTATACACGGTAAGTGTAGTAGCTAAAAGCGCGAGTGGTGCAACGGCTTCAAAAACAACGGTGGTAACCGTGACAACTTCATTGTCATTAGTTTGGTCCGATGAGTTTGATGCTGCAACTGCAAGCGCGCCAGATCCTAATAAATGGGGCTATGATATAGGAACAGGATCAGGTGGATGGGGCAATAACGAACAAGAATATTATACAAATCGTACTACCAATTCGATTGTTTCTGGCGGCACATTAAAAATTACCGCATTGAAAGAATCATTTAGTGGTAGTAATTATACATCGGCGAGATTATTAAGCAAAGGTAAATTTTCATTTAAATACGGCAAGGTGGATATAAGTGCTAAGTTACCAGCTGGAGGCGGAACATGGCCTGCACTGTGGATGCTTGGCGATAATTTTGGTTCAGCTGGATGGCCTGCCTGTGGCGAAATAGATATTATGGAGCACATAGGCAATTCATTAAATAAAATTTATGGCACATTGCACTACCCAGGTCGTTCTGGAGGTAATGCGGATGGGGCTACTACCATGATCAACAATGCAACAACTGCATTTCACAAATATACTTTAGAGTGGACTGATGTCAGTATTAAAATTTATGTTGATGATGTAGTGTTTTATACTTTTGCAAATAAAGCAACAATGCCGTTTAATCAAAACTTTTTCTTCATTTTTAATGTAGCCATGGGTGGTAACCTTGGAGGTGCTATTGATCCTGCATTTACAAGTGGCGTGATGGAAGTGGATTATGTAAGGGTGTATCAATAATTTTCTTGTAAGTTTTTTCTCCGTTAAATAGTAACTCACTATTCTCTATTTACAATAAATAGTAGCGCAGTATACTGCATTATTATTCGTTACAATATTTAACAAATGAGATTTAAAATATTTGGATTACTTTTTTTGACATTCGTTTTTTCAAACAAGTGCATCGCACAAAAAAAGTCATTGACTCAAAAAGCCGATTCGGTTATACGATTAATGACCTTGGATGAAAAAATTGGTCAATTGAATCAATACAATGACGACAATCAGGCAACTGGTCCAGTTACGATTGATAATAATAAAATTGATCAAATTAAAAATGGCCAAGTAGGCTCATTATTAAATACCATTGGTAGCGAACGTACAAGAAGCTGGCAAAAACTGGCCATGCAGTCGCGATTAAAAATTCCATTATTATTTGGGCAGGATGTTATACATGGATTTAAAACCACTTTCCCTATTCCATTAGCCGAAGCAGCAAGCTGGGATTTGCCTGCAATTCAATTATCGGCGCGTGTTGCTGCTACTGAAGCAAGTGCAAGCGGTATTCATTGGACATTTGCGCCAATGGTGGATATTGCACGTGATCCAAGATGGGGACGCGTGATGGAAGGCGCAGGAGAAGATCCTTATTTAGGATCCTTAATTAGTGCAGCTAGGGTAAAAGGATTTCAAGGAACAAATTTAGGGGATACAAATACTTTAATGGCTTGTGTAAAGCATTTTGCAGCCTATGGAGCTGCAGTGGGTGGTCGAGATTATAATTCGGTGGATATGAGTGAAAGGCAATTATGGGAAATATACTTGCCTCCATTCAAAGCCGCGGTGGATGCGGGTGCTGCAAGTTTCATGAATTCATTTAATGATATCAATGGTATTCCTGCAGTAGCCAATAATTATTTACAAAGAACAATTTTAAAAGGAAACTGGGGTTTTAAAGGATTTGTAGTGAGTGACTGGGGCTCAATAGGTGAGCTAATTAACCATGGTTATGCAAAAGATGCGAAAGAAGCAGCTTTATTGTCAATGAATGCAGGCACGGACATGGACATGGAAAGTAGGGCGTATAAAAATAATTTAACGCAACTTGTTAAAGAAGGAAAAATAAACATTGCATTTATTGATGATGCAGTTAAAAGAATATTGATTAAGAAATTCGAAATGGGCTTATTTGATGACCCTTATAAGTTTTCAAATAATGAGCGCGAAGCTGCTGCATTGAATAATCCTGCACATATCGCAGCCGCAAGATCAATGGCTGCAAAAAGCATTGTACTACTTAAAAACAATGATAATATTTTACCACTTTCAAAAAATTTGAAAAAAATTGCATTTGTTGGACCATTGGTAAAATCTTTATTACAAAATAAAGGCTTTTGGGATGTATCTATTCCAACAGTCGATTCCAATTTTATTGTTTCACAATGGGAAGGATTACAAAATAAAGTAGGGCCGGGAACTAGCTTATTGTATGCCAAAGGCTGTGAAATAGAAGGAGATAACAAAGCAGGATTTAGTGAAGCAGTAGCTGTTGCTAACCAAGCGGATGTAGTGATACTAAGTATTGGTGAAAAAAGGGATATGAGTGGTGAAGCAAAAAGCAGAAGTAATATTAATATACCAGGAGTGCAAGAGGAATTATTGCTATTTTATATACATGGTGGCTTGGAAGTGAAGCTGGCAATGCCATTGCGGATGTATTATTTGGCGATTATAACCCCTCAGCTAAGTTACCGATGACCTTTCCTATGAGTGTGGGACAAATTCCTATTTACTATAATCATTTTAATACGGGACGTCCTGCTACTGACGACAACAATCATATTTACAATTCATCCTACTTGGATGAAAGTATATTTCCAAAATTTCCTTTTGGTTTTGGCTTGAGCTATACTAGTTTTTCTTATGCTAATTTGGCATTAAGTAAAAAAGTTATGAATATGAAGGATTCAATTGCTGTTACCTTCACATTAACCAATACAGGAAAATTAGCAGGATCGGAAATCGTACAGTTGTATTTGCGCAACAAACACGCTTCAGTAGTGATGCCAGTAAAAGCGTTAAAAGATTTTCAAAAAATTATGTTACAACCAGGAGAAAGTAAAAAAATTCAATTTAACATCAATAAAGAAAAGTTATCTTTTTACAATGCTAATTTAAAGTGGGATGCAGCGCCTACAGATTTTGATTTGATGATAGGGTCGTCTTCTGAAGACATAAGATTGAAAGAAAGTTTTGAGTTGAAGAAATAGTGTATAGAAAAATGAATTCGACTAAATTAAAAAATTGTTTGGTAATGAAATTGATGGCAACGTTTTTATTAGGCATCTCCATTTTAAATTGTTCGCCATCAAGCACAGCAGCTGTGATACCGACTGTTGTGGTGCCGCCAACGCCGGTGGTTACTGATATTGAGTTCTGGTTAACAAAATCAGATCAATCTGTTAAATTAGAAAAGCAATCAGCGATATTAAAATTTGGCACTTCATTTAATAATTACAATAGTGTTGAAATTAATGATGCTACTACTTATCAGGAAATGGAAGGCTTTGGCTATACCTTGACTGGGGGAAGCGCCCAAGTGATTAATCAATTAGGATCTGCTGCAAAAAAAGATTTATTACAAGAGTTATTTGGTCAAAGCACAAATTCAATTTCAATTAATTATTTGAGAGTAAGTATTGGCGCGTCTGATTTAGATGCTTCCGTTTTTTCCTACAATGATATACCAACGAATCAAACAGATATTAATTTAAATAAGTTCAGTATTTCCCCTGATATGACTAATTTAATTCCTTTATTAAAGGAAATTATAGCCATCAACCCTAATATCAAAATTATGGGTAGTCCATGGTCTGCACCACTTTGGATGAAGGACAATAAGTTATCGGTGGGTGGAAGTTTGTTACCACAGTATTATAATGTGTATGCGCAATACTTTGTAAAATACATTCAGGTCATGAAACAAAGTGGTATTACCATTGATGCAATCACGCCTCAAAACGAACCCTTACATCCTGGAAATAATCCTAGTATGTATATGTTGGCTGCACAACAAAACGATTTTATTAAAAATCATTTAGGTCCCGCTTTTGCTGCAGCAGGGATCAAAACAAAAATTATCATTTACGATCACAATTGTGATAAGCCAGAATATGCAACATCCATTTTAAGTGATGCTGCTACAAATCCTTATGTCACTGGATCTGCATTTCATTTATATGCTGGAGATATTAGCGCGTTAACCCAAGTACATAATACATTTCCAGACAAGGGATTGTATTTTACTGAACAGTGGACATCGGGCACTGGTGAATTTGCAGGCGATTTAAAATGGCATACAAAAAATGTGGTGATTGGCTCGGCTCGTAATTGGAGCAAAGTAGCTTTGGAGTGGAATTTAGCGAGCGATCCATCTTATAATCCACATACGCCAGGTGGATGCACTTCCTGCAAAGGCGCACTTACTATTGACAATTCAGTGGTTACGAGAAACGTGTCCTATTATATTATTGCACATGCTTCTAAATTTGTACCCGCTGGCTCTATACGCCTTGGGACAAATAATGTAGGTAATTTATATAATGTCGCCTTTAAAACTCCCGCTGGGAAAATAGTATTGATTGTGTTGAATGATGGCGCTACTGCCGAATCATATAATATTAAACACAACGGCAAATGGGCTACCACCTATTTGGAGCCAGGATCAGTTGGGACCTATCTTTGGTAAATTTTTCTTCGGATTTCGTTTTGTTATTTTTATAATTTTTCCCTTAAATTCGGTAAGGAAAAAAAATTCCATTTTTTAGTGGTGTATTAAAAATAATAATAATGAAACATCTTTTCAAGCAACTATTTATCACAATCATTTTTTCGATTGTCATAAATAATTTAACTGCGCAAGTAAAAAATAAAGAGGATTTACAAATAACACAACAACATCCAAGAATACTATTATTCAAAGGAGAGGAAGCGAATTTAGTTAGCTCAATAACAAAGGATCCAGTATGGTCCATGTTGCATAATGCAATCATTAAGGAAAGTGATCGCATCATTACTATTGACCCAATAAAAAGAATACAAATAGGTCGACGACTTTTAGACAAATCAAGGGAAGCATTAAAAAGATTATTTTATTTGTCCTATGCATATCGTTCGACCAATGATCAGAAGTATTTAGTAAGGGCCGAAAAAGAAATGCTAGTCATTGCAGGTTTTAGTGATTGGAATCCATCTCATTTTTTAGATGTAGCTGAAATGACTATGGCCATGTCCATTGGTTATGATTGGTTATTTGATCAACTTTCTCAAACCTCCAAAGATTCCATACAAAATGCGATTATCAAAAAAGGAATTGAGCCATCGCTTGATAGTAAAAATAATAGTTGGTTAAAAGCCGAACACAACTGGAATCAGGTGTGTAATGCAAGTATGTCTTATGGTGCTATGGCGATATATGAGCGAGATCCAAAATTGGCAAAAATGATTATTAATCGCGCAATTGAATCCATGGCAATTCCAATGAAGGATTATGGACCTGATGGTATTTATCCTGAGGGTTATGGCTATTGGGGTTATGGAACCACTTTTAATGTATTATTCCTAAGTGCGCTTGAAAAAATTTATGGTACTGACTTTGGCATGACGAAAGCCCCTGGCTTTTTACAAACTGCTGCTTTTATGGAAAGCATGACTGGTACCACAGGTAAGCCTTTCAATTATTCGGATGCGGGGGGTAATGGTTCATTTAATCCTGCAATGTTTTGGTTGGCGAATAAGGTAAAGGATCCAAGCTTGTTATGGGTTGAAAAATCTTATCTTAAAATAGAAAAATCAGATAACCTAGTTAGGGAAAGGATATTGCCAGCTATTATGTTATGGAAAGGACAAATAGCTTCAATCAATCATGCCCATATGGATATTGGCTCCTTCATCATGGATGCGGATGGTCAAAGATGGGCTATGGATTTTGGAATGCAAGATTATGAATCACTTGAGTCCAAGGGGGTTAAACTTTGGGGGCGCACACAAAATTCTGAAAGATGGGATGTTTTTAGACTTAATAATTATGCGCATAATACACTTACTATTGATAGCCAACTTCAGGTGGTTGAAGGAGATGCGCCCATTATAAATGATAACAAGGATCCCAATTTCATGCAAGTGACATTTGATTTGAGTACGGTATATAAAAATCAACTTGCTTCAAGTGATCGCGGTATAGCCATAGTAAATAAAAATCATGTTGTTGTAAGAGATGAAATTCAAACATTAAATCATGAAACTAAAGTTAGATGGACCATGCTTACGCCCGCTGATGTTGAAATAGTTGGACCTGAAACAGCGCTCTTAAAAAAAGGGGGTAAAACGCTAACGCTGAAAGTATCAGGCGCAAAAAATATTACGATGAAAACCTGGTCTACAATTCCGCCAAGAGATTATGACGCCCCGAATCCCGGCACCATACTAGTAGGCTTTGAAGCCATTGTTCCTGCGAATACTAAGGTTGATTTTGATATATTCTTAATACCTGGATCAAAATCGACAATTGCAACACCAAAAGTAAAACCATTGCGCGCTTGGTAAATGTATGTTCAGGTTTAAAATAAGAATAAAAATAGGCGCATCAAATGATGCGCCTATTTTTATAGTAGTAAAATTTCAACAATATTAAAAATATGCTTAGTTATTTTTTGCTGCCTGTAATTTGTGAAAAGTAATGTAGGAGGTCAATAATAAGCCAAAGAAAATAATTCCCATTAAAGCATAAGGGACAAAGGCGTCTCCCACTGCCAAGTGCGCATTTATTGCCGTTAAATACATAATCCCATAACCAACATAAGCCCATTCTTTAAATCGAGCAGGCACAGCTGGAACGATTAAAAGTACCAAGCCTATTAATTGCCCAATACTAACTTCAAGACCAAGGTAACGTGGTATAAGTAAGTGATTTGCGCCATCAATGGCCATTTGAGAGTTCATCTGTATAGCTCCTAATGAAAATAGGCAGATAATACCTGTAGTAATCCAGTAAATAATTTTTGTTGTTTTCATAATTGAATTGTTAAGTAATCAAAAATAATAAAAATATGTTCCTAATTCGTATAACGGAACAAAAAACAGTGCTTTTTTATACCTAAATTCAGTCCATTTTTCTTTCTTTATGACTCAAATCAAAATTTTAAAAATGAAAAATGTAATTCTAATTGCGGTGCTTGCAATCACCGTGTACTCATGTACTTCTGGTAATCAAAATGCTGTAGCAACTGCTGATCCTCATCAATTTGGGGTTAATATTGATAGCTCTGCAAATATTGATGCAATCAAAGCCACTTTTACTGATTTAGAAACTTTTGATACGATTAGTTATGTAAAAAAATATGCAGATACTGCTGTTTTTTATGATAACTTAAGAAAAACTAATTTAACTGAAAATGTAGCGATGCTAAGACAGTTTCAAGCTTCTGGATTTAAACTACAAGTACAACCAAAAAGATATGTATGGGGCAGTCACTTTAACTTTAAAGATGGTACAGAAGGAGATTATGTTTATTCATACATCATTGTTAATTTCACTAAAGGGGATAAAACAGTTGAAGTTGTAAATTTTCAAGGGGACAAGTTTAATAAAGATGGTAAAGTCATTGAGGAATTTATCGTTTACGATCAAACTCCAATAATGGGATTGATGAAGTAATTATTTTAAATTGGCATAAGTTGTAAAATACGATAGGGGCCCATAGCAATATGGGCCCCTATTTTTACTTTTTATTAATGACCGATTGTAGGTAGGTTTCTAGTTCGTCAATTTCTTTGTCTGAAATATTTTTAAATGCAGGCATGTTGCCTTTGCCATTTGATATTAAATTTCTAAAACTAGATTTATCGTTCAAGTAGTTTGATTTAATCAAAGAAGGATTTCTATTCCCATCCCCATTTAAATTGCTTTGATGACAATTGGTACAGTAGGTCTGATAAATTTGGGCACCAATTTTACTATACTTTAATTGAATGATATTTTTAACCGGATCCGGTGTTTTAATATTATTAGCAGTATTTTTTCTTATCTCCATTTTAGCTAATGCAGAAGGATTAAATTTTGCTTTATCTTCTTTGTATAGTATTCTCCAAATTTTTCCTTTCTTCGAATCATTTATATATAAAGATCCATCAGGTCCTTGGGCAAGTCCCATGGGTCTATATTTGGCATCGCTTACATTTACAATCGTATCTACGCCAGCAAAACCATCTGCGAATACTTCCCATTCATCGGAAGGTTTCCCATTTTCAAAAGGCACAAACGCTACTATATAACCTGCTTGCGGATATGGACCTCTATTGGTAGATCCGTGAAAGGCTACAAACGCGCCGTTTTTATATCTATCGGGAAATTGATTACCTGTATAAAATAATAAATCATTTGGTGCCCAATGTGCAGGAAATGCCGCTAGTGGATTTGTATAGGTTTGATCAATCGCTAATTTTTTCCCGTCACCACTATATTCAGGCGCCTGTATTTTTTGTTTTTTGAAAAGATCATAATACGAATAAGGCCAACCGTAATTACTATTTTCATTCACTTCAAAAAATTCTTCTGCTGGCGTAACTGCATTTTCCCATGCTGAATAATATTGTGGCCATAATAAATGTAAATCATCTCTGCCATGTTGTACTGCGAATAAGGAGTTGGTTTGCTTATTCCAATCCATGGCAACAATACTTCTAAGGCCTGTTCCTACTTGCGTTCCATCTCTTTGTGTTTGATTTAA
>RFZW01000060.1 GCA_009920495.1 Chitinophagia bacterium | reverse complement strand
GGCCCGATATATCGGGCCGGGACTTTTTTATAGCGAGGCTAACTATTTAAGTAATTCAAAAAATCTTTTCTGAAAAACCACAAATTGATCTTCCAATAAAGTGATTCCTTTTTCTTGACTTGTTGAAAGTGGTTCTAAGCCACTAGCCACAGAATAATACAAATCACTGACTCTTCTTCTGTATTTGAACTCATCAAAGAAAATTGATTTTCTATTCAGTTCCACAATCTCTCTTTTAAATGAATCAAGTTTGTGTAATTTTTCTTTAACTGCAGGCACCGTGGTATCGCCTTTTGAAATTGTTTTAACCGTTTTGTCTAATGAATCTACAAGTGTAAATAAATGCTCATGTAAATTAAACAAACGCATGCTTTGTTTATTCAATAAACCGATGGAAGCAGCATCCAATCCTTTAGCCGGATTGGCTTCAATTTGAATATTTTGTACATATTCTTTTCCGTCTGCCTTTACCACTATTTTGTATTTACCAATATCCACCTTTGGCCCAATAACGGATGAAATTAATACTGATGACTGTGCGATATAACCGCCTTGTGCAACTTTAGGCGGGTTTACAGATAAATCCCAATACACTTTATTTAAACCTTTTGTACTCGATGCATTAAGATCTTTTATTTTTTTATTAGCAGCATCATAAATTTCAATTTTAACGCCACTATTACTTCTTTCTTTCAAATAATAATAAAAAGTAGGTGCAATGACTCTGCTTCCTACTGCCCATCCTGTTAGATTTGACGCAGGTTGGGGATATTGTGGTGAATATTCATATTTGAAATTTTGAATTGGGTAAAATAATACTGATTGTGCTAAATCAGATTTTACCATTTCTCTTAATGGCTGAATATTATCTATAATATAAATTCCTCTACCATGAGAAGCAACGACTAAATCATTGGTTTGTGGTTGTATCTTAATATCACGCACTAAATTATACCAAGGCATATTTTGATACTTGCTGCGCATCCAGTTATTACCGCCATCCAATGAAATAAATAATCCCATTTCAGTACCTAAGAATAATAATTTTTCATTGACAATATCTTCTCTAATCACATGCGCAAAACCTGTAAATTCAGAAGAGGTAAATTTTTTCCAAGTATTACCGCCATCAGAACTCATCACTGCATAAGTATGCATGTCGCCATACATATGATTATCAAGCGTGACATAAATTCTTTTTGAGTCCAAAGATGATATTTCAATACTGCTGATCCAAGTGTTTTCAGGAACCCCTGTTTTCCAAATACCTGCAGCTTTATTTACCCATGTCTTTCCGCCGTCCATTGTTAACTGAAGATTACCATCATCTGTTCCTGCCCAAATAATATTCTCATTTTTAGGATCCTGTGTTATGGTAAAAATAGTACAGTGGTTTTCAGCACTGGTGTTATCCCCTGTAATCCCCGCATTTTTTTCTGCTTGATTAATTTTATTGGGATTATTGGTTGTTAAATCTGGAGATATCCTTTGCCAGTTTTTTCCGTCATCATTTGATCTAAATAAATATTGTGCAGCAGTATATAAATTATACACTGGCTTACCAGCTGCATTTTTTTTAGCGGATGCACCTACTACTATTGGCGTGTTCCAATTCCAACGATGCTCCTCATCCCCTTCTAATTTTTTAGGACGGACACCATAGGAAAGTCCAGTAGACAAATCCACTTTTGTAATTTCTCCTCCTTGTGATTCAGAAAAAATAATTTTTGAATTTAATAAGCTTGGTTGCACCCAAAATCCATCACCGCCATTAATCCATCTCCAATCAACTGCAGTTACGCCACCAGGTGCCGAACTTGGCGCCATCCAACTATTATTATCCTGCAATCCACCATATACATGATAAGGTGTTTGATTATCCGTAGATACATGGTAAAATTGACCCACTGGTAAACTGTTTATAAACTGCCAAGCTGTTCCTTTATTGTTACTCATATAAATACCGCCATCTGTTCCAACAAACATCATATCAGGATTATTGGGGTTGATCCATAATGCATGCATATCTGAATGGGGTTCAATGCCACCAATCACTGTATTATTCCATGAATATCCTCCATCACTTGAATATTGAAAGTCAAATGCTGGGCGGTATACTCTTTTTGGATCCTTAGGATCGTATACCAATGTGCTAAAATAAAATGGACGTGCTGTTAAATTTTCTGTAGATGCTAATTTTTTCCAAGTAGCCCCCTCATCTTCTGAAATATATAACCCAGGCACTTTTGCTTCAACAATCGCAAGCACTTCTGAAGGTTTAGAAGGATTTATCGTGATTACGATTCTACCTAAATCACCTTCCGGCAATCCGTTGGTAATTTTATTCCAATTTTTTCCGCCATCCGTTGATTTAAATAATCCACTTCCTGGACCGCCAGAACTAAAAGCAAAGGCCTTTCTTCTGAACTGCCACATAGAAGCAAATAGCGTTTCAGGCTTGGTTGGATGCATTGCAATATCTGCACAACCCGTTTCCTCATTTATATATAAAATTTTATTCCATGTTTTTCCACCATCCATTGTTTTGTATAATCCTCTATGTGTAGATGAATTCCAAAGTGGCCCTGGGGCAGATACATACACCGTTTTTTTATCAGTTGGATTAATTAAAATTTTACTAATTCTTTCCGTACTATCCAATCCAATTTTTTGCCAGTTGTTTCCACCGTCTGTTGTTTTATACATCCCATCTCCATAGGAAACTGAATTTCTTGTATTGCTTTCGCCAGCGCCCGCATATACCACTTTAGCATTACCCGGCTCAATCGCTAGGGCACCAATGGACTGACAATATTTGTCAAAAATTGAAATGAATGATAATCCACCATTTTGACTTTTCCAAATACCACCGCCTGCAGTACCTACAAATAAGTTAAGTTGGCCATTAGCGCTTATACCATCAATTGACGTTATTCTTCCACTCATGGTAGATGGCCCTAGAGGCCTTGCGCCCATGACTTGAAAATAAGAAGAGTTAATTGTGTTTTGTGCATTCGTAAAAAATACGAGTAGCAAAAACAATCCGGTTAATTTATTTTTTAATTGCATAAAAATAGTTGAAATAAAAAACTACTATTTACGCAGCTTGATTTGCGAAAAATAGTAGTTTATTAATTATAGAAAATTAGTTTCCGTTGAATATAGTAGCGTCGATAGTTGGGTTGATAGTAATTTTTTTAGTAACCATCATCATTTGACCTTGATCTTGCTTGAAAGGAAATTTTATTCCGTATTCAGTAGTTTGATAGTCTAATAATTTTTGTTCAGACTTCATTTCTTGACCTTGTTGTTTTACAATAGACTCTATTTTATAAATCAAGTTCGTTTTGGTATCAAAAAAGTAAGTTTTTTCGTTGCCATTTTTTGTTGTCATCTTAATTTTAAAATACTCATTACCATCTTCTTCATCTTTCCCTAAAGATTCAATCACAGAACCTTTTGCTTTGTAATCAACAAAAGCATCTTGAATATCTAAGTCATCTAATTTTTGCTTTAACTCATCCTCTGAAATAGGACTTAATGTAGCCTTACCAGACAATGGGTTTTGTGACCAACCTTTGGTTGGCGTTGTTATATCAATAATTTTATTCCCTTGAAATTCAGCATCCACTCTCATGCCTTTCATTTGCGATCCTTGCATAGTAAAAGGGATTTGAATTCCTTGTACTTCAATTTGTCCTTCAATTTTTATAGATTGTACTTTGGCCCACTTTTCTGCACCACCAATTTCAGTAATATACTTTGCAATAACTTCATCTGCCGTTTGTGCATTAACTGTAAAAATTGCTGAAACAAATAACGCAATGGATAATAAAACCTTTTTCATAAATTATGTTTTTTAGTGATGTAAAAATAGGACTTTCGATACGATTTTTTTATAATATATTAGATAGGCGGTTGCTTTCATTGATTATAGGATAGTCTGGATTGACTACCCTTACGCACTGATAGGTATAAAATAAGAACTATTTTACGTCCTTAGAAAGTAAGGCCATCGCAGCATTGTGACCAGCGATACCACTAACACCGCCGCCGCGACGCGCTCCTGCACCTGCAATATAAATATGTGGATCATCCGTTTCCGCACCCCAAATTTGGTGACTGCTTTTTTCATCATCATCTTCAAGAAAAGGAAAATCCAAGTCCCGATGAAATATATTTCCTCGTGGTAGCGAAATTTCCTGCGCAAGATCGAGCGGTGATTTCACTTCAATGGCTAATGAACCATCACTGCAAGGAGCCAAAACAGATTCAATAGGATCAAGCAAGTATTCATTCAAACTAGCAATGGCAAGCTGTTTGGCTGAGGCCTTAGCACCTTCTGGATTCGCATCAAAAAGTTGAGCGGGTGTATGAAAACCAAAAAGTGTTAGGGTATGGAAACCTTTTTCGTTCAGCGCTGCGGACAAAATTGATGAATCAGAAAGTGTGTGACAATACATTTCCAAAGGTAGGCGCTGCGGCATTTCTCCATTTAGCGCAGAAGCGTATGCAAGTTCCAACTGATCATAACTTTGATTCACATGAAATGTACCGGCAAAAGCAAGCCTAGGATCAACATTGGACTTAAGGCGAGGCAGACGAGATAATAACATATTAATTTTCAACTGTGCACCCTCTAAAGATTCCGGAACTGCACTCCCGCGTAATTTTGCTAAATGCTGCGGAGCGGCTGCAAACAGCAGATCCTTGGCAGTGTAAATATCTCCAGATTCCGTTTCAACACGAACACCCATCGCTCCACTTTCTAGTGCTGTCACTTTGGATTGTAATTTTATTTCCACACCCCATGAAATAGCAATGCGATGCAGCTCGTTCACCAAAGCACCCATACCACCCTGCGGCACACGCCACTTTCCAGTACCATTTCCGATGAGGTGATATAAAAAACATCGATTGGCCTGCATATGATTCGCTGACGCAAATGTTCCAATCAATGCATCCGTTAAAACCACGCCTTGCACTAAATCATCGCTGAATTGATTGCGAATAACTTCCCCAATGGGAACTTCCATTAGGTTACGCCATACTTCGGGCAGTCCCATTTCGGATTTAAGTTCCGCTGCAGTTTTAAGTGGTTGAAGCATGGATGGTGCCATCCGTTTTGCAAGCAAAGCAATATCATCGTAAAAATTACACCAAGCTTTTCCTTCCTTATCGGATCCTGTAAGTTGATGAAAGCTGTTTGCGCTTGCCTCATCCCAGTCCGATGAAATTAAAAGTCCCGCATCTGTTCCTCCGCGCTGATAAGGCGTATAAGAAGTAATGGAACGACCAATGGTTGTAAAATTAATACCTAAGTCAGCAACAATTTGATCGGGCAAAAGTGATACTAAATAAGAATAGCGTGAAAGATGTGCATCATATTCAGGAAAAGTTTTTACGCTAGTGGTAGCGCCTCCAAGTTCTTTATTGGACTCCAGAAGAATGACGCTTTTACCCGCTTTGGCAAGATAGCAAGCAGCCACCAATCCGTTGTGACCACCACCAATGATGATGGCATCGTATTTTTTATTATTTTCTTTCATTGATACAAACTTGTTATTACTTCATGAAATAGCTCGATTAATAAAGTAATAACATCCGCAAATTAATTTATTTTATGTTTACTAATATTAAATATTTAGTGTGGCTCCCCTTACATATCAAATTTGTTAAATTTTGGAAGAAGTGTGATTTAGAAAGTTTTCTATTAGTAAACTTACTAGTTTTACAATATTTTTAATATTAACACCCAAAACGTTATTGAAATATGGAATTGAAAATTATTAAGACCAAAAAACAGTATAAGCAATGGCTTGAATGGGTAGATGTTCAGTTTGAGAATAAGGTTAAAGCAAATACGCAACAAGGCGAAAAGCTACAAATTGCACTTCTATTAATTAAACAATATGAAGAAGCCAACTTTCCCATTCCACTTCCAGATCCAATTGATGCCATTAAAGTTAAAATGAATGAGCTAGGATTGAAGAATAAGGACCTGGTAGGCAAGGTGGGAAGTAAAGGTTATGTATCCTCATTATTAAATAAAAAGAAGCCATTAATCCTTGAGTTAGCTAAGATGTTTCATCAAGAATTAAAAATCCCAGCTGAGGTGTTATTATCTTAAGATTATTAATTTTAATTATCTTTATAATAAATAAACAATCCTATGAAAAGAGCTTTTGTTGATGTTGATACTTATGCATCAAGAAATATGTGTAAGGATGGCAATATTGATTATCAATTTTGGTTTGATAAAACATTGGAGGAAAAGTTAGCTGCCGCAGTTGTTATGATTGAAACTTCATTTAATACAAAGAATTTTGTAAATCAAAAAGTAGATAGAAAAATAATATCATCTTATAAAAGAACTTCATAATGAATATTTTTAATGATGATTTTAAAGACTTCATATATTTCTTAAACCAAAATGAAGTTGAATACATAGTTGTTGGAGGATATGCTGTTATTATAAGAGGCTATAGCAGATCAACGGGAGATATTGATATTTGGGTAAATAAAACTGAAGAGAATTTTATTAAACTACAAAAAGCTATAAAGGGATTTGGCCTACCTGAAATTGCTGTTAAGAAAGAAGAATTTTTTTCGGACAACTTTGATGTTTTCGCATTTGGCAAACCACCTTATGCAATTGAAATAATGACAGCTGTAAAAGGTTTAGATTTTATTAGCACTTACAATAATTCCACAATTGAACTGGTCAATGAAACACCCGCTAGAATAATACATTTAAAAAATTTAATAGAAGCCAAAAAAGCGGCTGGTAGAAGTAAAGATTTGAATGATATAGAGAATTTACCTACTGAATAATTTTTAAAAGTTTAACACCCCTAACGCACTGATAGGCAGAAAAGTTGCAAAACTTGTAATATATTATTTAATCATAGTGGAATCTACACTTAAAAATGAAAATTTCGTCATCAACAACTTTGTAGATTAATCTGTGCTCTTCATCAATTCTTCTTGACCAATAACCTGCGAATTTAAATTTTAAAGCCTCTGGTTTTCCAATACCTTCATAAGGACTCCTTGAAATATCTTTTAACAGTTCATTAATTTTATTAAGCTTCTGTTTATCATTCTTTTGCCAAAATAAATATTAATTCCAAGATATGTCATTGAAGGTTATATACATTTATTCTATTAATTTTTTTCGAAAATACTTACCATCCTTAAACTGCTTTATGGATGCATCCAAAACTTCCATATTTTTTTTAGATGACATCTCATGTAATGTTGCATTTAAAGAATTGTATTCCTCTAAAGAAATAATTACAACGCCGGTGTCCTTACCTCTATTTATAATTAAGGTTTCGCGCTCATTAGTCACCTTATCAAGGTATTGCTTGGTTTCTTTACGAAAATCAGAAAGAGTAGTTGATAACATACATACGTATTTATGTACAAATATATGTACATATATTGAAAGTACCGGTGTTAGATCAAATATCAAGAATAGAATAATGTAAAAACAGCGTATTTATACGCAGCTGCAAATATAATTCCTTAAATGAGTATGTTACTATCTAGAGATTGAAGGATTGAACTTCTTGGAAAATTTGCAGGAGGTTTATTTATCATTCAATCCAACGCCAAAACCAAACATTGCTGCGACCAAGGCTAGGTGAATAATCAAAACTGCCTTTTGCCAAGTTGGTCTGTCATTCCATTTTTGTTCTGGATTGAAAGGATCAAATGCCAATCCTATACCTAAAGATGCTGCTGCTTGAACATAGTCTTTAGAGAAAATGGCTTGGTATAAGCCTAATAATAAAAAACCAATGTAGAGGTACTTGCTAAAAGGTGCGTTCATTTTGAGTCTATTTGATTTAGACCAAAATTAAAAAAATGTCTCTATTTAGAAAATAAATAGTGAAGAAAATATGTTGCAGCAAATGGAAAATAATATTTAAACTAAAGGAGCAATGTCCTTAAGGCTTTCTTGTTGTCTTGCTCTTTCCCAATTATCCATTAATTCATTTTGATGAATGGCTGTCCACTCTGAGACTATTGCTAAAACTCTAGGTGGAAGATACCCACCAATGATTTCATTTTTTTCAATATCAATGATGCCTTCAAAATTGGCATACACTGCATGAAAATGAGGAGGATTATGATCCCTATAAAACATACGAATAATAACGCCTAGAAAGTAACTAATTTGTGGCATGAGATAATTTTGGACTGAGAATTTCTCCAAAATTTTTACCAGTTAATTCGGAATAAATAGTAGTAGCATCAATTTCAAGTTCATTTGACCAAGCAATTGAATATCCATTTGTATAAACCTTAGCGAATTGATTTTTATCTTGAAGAACTTTAAAAATTCCCTTTTCAACCAAATCATTTAATTCAATAGTGCCATTTACACCATCATCAAATTTGATGCTAATGATATAGTCAGATATGTATTTAACTTCTTGAACTTTCATAATCAAATTTACAAAGAAAAAACAGACAAATATGGATGAGCGTATAAATACACATTAAAATGGGTTAATTCAACCCTAGGCATTAATTGAAATAGCCCTAACACTCTGATAGACAAAGAAAAAGCCATCATTTCTGATGGCTTGTCTAGTTTTGCTCCCCCTCTCCGACTTGAACGGAGGACCCCATCATTAACAGTGATGTGCTCTAACCAACTGAGCTAAGGAGGAGTGTTCCTTTTAAGGGTGGCAAAAATAATAAATTTTAGTTAAGAACAAAACATTAAAACAAAGAAAATGGCTTAAAACCAATAAAAAGTCCGTCATCTCTTAACTCTAGGGGGTATGTTTTCAAAAAATAGCCTTCCCCACTCGTATTTCTGCCATTTTTCATATCAAAACTATATCTATGTAACGGACAAACTACCTGACCTAGCGGGTTAATATACCCTTGGGCCATCCTGCCACTTGCATGTGGGCATTTACTCGCAAAAGCGTAATAGCCATCCTTCCATTTTCCTAAGGTAAATTTTTGCCCATCTACCTCTAATTCAAGCAGGTTATTTTCTGGCCATTCCAGGGTTAATGGGAATGCCGTAATCAATTTCCAATTTAGATCACTCATTAGGTATAGTAAACTGTTTTATAAGGGAATCTGATTTGATACATGTCTCTTACTTTATGTAAAATAACCGTTCTTAATTCCTCAATATTTTGTTTTTCAATGGCACTAATAAATACGGCTTGATTATTCGTGATGCCATTCCACTTATCTTTTAATTCCAATAAAAGATCCTGCTTCACTTCATCTGATATCCACTCATCAAAATATTTTTCTTGGTACAAATCCATCTTATTAAATATAGTCACCACTGGTTTATCAAATGCTTTTAGTTCAACCAAAGTTTTATTAACAACGGCAATTTGATCTTCGTACTGTGCATGTGACACATCAACCACATGCAATAAAACATCTGCCTCTCGTACTTCATCCAAAGTACTTTTAAAACTTTCTACCAAATGATGCGGAAGCTTACGAATAAATCCTACAGTATCACTTAATAAGAAAGGTGTATTTTCAAAAACAACTTTACGCGTAGTAGTATCTAAGGTTGCAAACAATTTATTTTCAGCAAACACCTCACTCTTACTAATTAAATTCATGATAGTGCTTTTGCCTACATTGGTGTAACCTACTAGTGCTACACGTATAAACTCGCCGCGCTCCTTGCGTTGTGTGAATGCTTGTTTGTCAATTTCTAATAATCTTTTACGTAATAATGAAATTTTATCTTTTACAATACGGCGATCTGTTTCAATTTCAGTTTCACCCGGACCTCTTGAACCAATACCTGCACCTTGACGTTCCAAATGCGTCCACATCCCTTTTAAGCGCGGTAATATATATTGGTACTGTGCTAATTCCACTTGCACTTTAGCTTGTGCTGTTCGGGCTCTGGCTGCAAATATGTCCAAGATTAAATCGCTACGATCAATCACCCTGCACTTTACTTCCTTTTCAATATTGGTAATTTGCGATCCAGATAATTCATCATCAAATATGACAACATCAATATCCTTTAACGCAACATATTGTTTTATTTCTTCCAGCTTTCCTTTACCCACAAAAGTGCGAGAATCCGGATGCGGTAATTTTTGCTTAAATGATTTAATTGTTTTCGCACCCGCTGTTTCTGCTAAAAATGCCAATTCATCTAAATACTCATCCACCTGCGCTTCGGTTTGATCTTTTTGAATCACACTCACCAAAACCGATTTTTCTTCCTTCTTAAATATTTTCTTTTTTTCTATCAAAGTAACCCATATCGAAAGATAACATGCCATAACCCGCACGACCCGTAAGTTCAATATCAGTGGCTCCAAAAAAACGATTACCGATTCTTTTTTCAATATATGATTTACCATACATTGAATTGCCTGAAGCATTTACATAATTTTTTGATTTTGTATATGATTTAAGCAAGGTACCTACTTTTAAACCA
>RFZW01000059.1 GCA_009920495.1 Chitinophagia bacterium | reverse complement strand
GGCGACGATTGTAGGAACAAGGTCATTTGGCAAGGGATTGGTGCAACAGCAATTTAATTTATCAAATGGCGGAGCTTTGCGTTTAACGACTGCAAAATATTACACACCCTTAGGCAGAAATATCCAACGACCTTATGTTTTAGGGAAGGCAGCCTATGAGAATGCGTATGTTAAAAGATTGCATGAAGATGCGATTGGTATGCCAGATTCTAATTTCAAAGGAAATTCATTCAAAACCCCAAAGGGCAATTTAGTTTATGGTGGGGGTGGTATTTATCCTGACAAGTGGGTTGCTAGTAATGATATTTTACCGGATACAACCAATAACCTTTTATTACAAAATAATTTAGTCAACGAGTTTGTACTTGATTTTTATATTTCCAACTTCCCCAAGATGAATGAGTTGAAAAACGTACAAACATTACTGACCCAATATAATAATGAAAACACTTGGCAAGCATTCATCAATTTTGCCAAACAATATTCGCCGAGTAGTGTAAGTAAGCTAAATAGTGCCAAAAATAGAATCCAGCCACAGATGGTCAGTTTATTGGCAAGAATGCGTTGGTATAAGCAAGGATATTATGAAGCAACCAACTTGATGGATCCGCAATTTCAGAAGATGATTCATTAGGCCATTATGGATGTATGATATTTATCATAAATTTTCATGATTCGGCTCATTTTAATAGAATTAGTTAGGCGGCATCTTTGCTACCTATATGCCACAACATTGTTACCATTGCGGGGTTGATTGTGATGATTCAATACTTTGGAACGATAAAGTATTTTGTTGTGCCGGTTGCAAATTGGTCTATCAATTATTGGATGAAAATGGGTTATGTCAGTATTATGATTTAACGGACATGCCTGGCATGACAGCAAAGGGGCACTTTGTTTCAGACAAATATAATTACTTAGACAACGAAGCCATTCAGGAGCAATTAATTCAATTTAAGGTTGGGGATCAGGCGCATGTGGTATTTTATTTGCCTCAAATTCATTGTGTTAGTTGTGTTTGGTTATTGGAAAATTTGCATAAAATAAATCCGGGGATTATTCAATCGCAAACCCACTTTGAAAAAAAGGAAATTAAAGTGGTATATCAACCAAGTTTAATATCGTTAAAAGAATTAGTGCAATTATTGGCTTTTGTAGGATATGCGCCAGTCATCCATTTGGGGGGCCATGATTGGTTAAAGAAAAAGAAAGTAAATAAAAAGCAGCTTTTTAAAATTGGGATTGCAGGTTTTTGTTTTAGCAACATTATGATGCTTAGTTTTCCCGAGTATTTGTCTAATAATGCAATTGAATTGGGAAACTTAAGGGTATTTTTTATTTATATTAACTTACTATTATCATTGCCTGTATTATTTTATAGTGCAAGTGGCTTTTTTATTTCGGCCTATACGGGACTTCGTCAAAAGTGGTTAAATATTGATGCGCCCATCGCGCTTGCAATTGCAGTTACTTTTTCAAGAAGTGTGTATGAAATTCTTACGCAAACAGGGGCTGGTTATTTGGATAGCATGAGTGGCATTGTTTTTTTTATGCTAATTGGTAGGTGGTTTCAGGATAAATCATATGACTCCTTTGCCTTTGATCGAGATTACACTTCTTTTTTCCCATTAGGGGTAACTGTATTGCAGGAAGGAAATGAAATTAGTAAACCCTTGTCTGAACTAAAAAAAGGTGAGCGCGTTTTAATAAAATCAGATGAAATGATACCAGCGGATAGTATATTAATATCCAATGTTGCCTTGGTGGATTATAGTTTTGTATCCGGTGAAAATGCACCCATTGAAGTAATGAAAGGGGCATTGGTTTACGCTGGCGGAATCCAAAAGGGGCGTGCCATACAATTGGAAGTGGTTAAACCAGTAGGACAAAGTTATATCACCGAATTATGGAATAGTCCTTTATTGAAGTCTGAGAAAAATGCAGAAAAATCATTTGTTCATCCTTGGAGTCAGTATTTTACTATAATATTATTTACGATTGCAATCTCAAGCGGTATTTATTGGAGCATATATGACACCAGTAAAATAATGCCTTCAGTGACCGCTGTATTAATTGTTGCTTGCCCTTGTTCCTTGCTATTGACTGTGACATTTACATATGGGAATGTATTAAGGTGGCTTGGGAAAAGTAAATTTTACTGTAAAAATGCATCTGTAATTGAGGCGATTGATAAAATAGATACGATTGTATTTGATAAAACAGGGACACTCACCAACCATACCGAAACTACTTTAGCATATGAAGGTGTTCCATTATCAAATAATGAGATGTTGGCCATTAAATCAATCACCAAAGAATCGTTGCACCCTTTAAGTCAATTAATTGCACAATTTTATTTTTCAAAAGTAGAAGGCATAGTTGAAGTCAATAAAATTGAAAATTTTATAGGTAAAGGAACCAAAGCCGATAGTAGTGAATTTGAAGTTTTAATTGGATCGGTTTCCTTTTTAGCATCCAATCATATTTATATAAATCAGCAACACGAGGGATCGGTGGTTTGTTTGGCAATCAATAAACAATTTAAAGGGGTATATAAAGTAAATCATACCTATCGAACCGGTATTGCAGCAGTAGCAGCGAGCTTTAAAAATAGGGGGTATCAATTACATTTATTAAGTGGGGATCATCCAACCGAAAAGAATAATTTAATACAAATTTTAGGTACTGATGTGACCTTATTATTTGAACAAAGCCCAGCCGATAAACTTAATTACATTCAACAGCTTCAATCGCAAGGACGCAAAGTGATGATGGTGGGCGATGGTTTAAATGATGCAGGCGCTTTACAAAAAAGTAATGTTGGCATAGCGGTAACTGATCAATCCCATTTATTCACCCCAGCTAGTGATGCTATTTTAGCAGGGGAACAAATCAGTGGGCTTGATGCATTAATCAATTATGCTAAAAAAGCTAAATTAATTATCATATTCATTTTTAGCTTATCCATAATTTATAATATAGTAGGCATGTATTTTGCAACAAGCGCCCAATTGTCCCCGATGGTTGCGGCTATATTAATGCCCATTAGCTCAATAAGCATTGTGGCGCTTTCTGCCTTGCTTTCATTTCTGTATTCATCTACAATCAGATCCAAGAACTGATATATATCATCTTTTGTTTTGACCTAGGTCATTAGGAAAAATGAACATTCCCGCTAGATTTGTCACAAATATGTTTTCATGGGTGTAATTGTATTATTAATCATTGTAAGTGTTGTTGTAGCAGGCGGCTTTTTGATCGCTTTTTTATGGTCTGTAAAAACGGGTCAAATGGAAGACGATTATACACCTTCTGTTCGAATACTTTTTGATACCGAAGTCAAATCAACGGCAAATAGAACCATTGCAAAAAAAGAAGTTAACCTAGTAAATCATTTACCTAAATAAAAATTAAAGCTTGATCATCATTAACCATTTAAATAAACCTTATGCAAGTAGAAAGTTTTCAGTATGACAATAAAACGGTAAGGAATTTTGCTATTGCCACGATCATCTGGGGTGTTGTTGGAATGACGGTGGGATTATGGATCGCCCTGGCGCTTGTTTACCCCACTGCATTAAATATACAGCCGTATTTCAATTTTGGCCGTATACGTCCACTGCATACCAATGCGGTCATTTTTGCCTTTGTTGGTAATGCTATGTTTATGGGGGTGTACTATTCATTACAGCGATTATTAAAAGCGAGGATGTTTAGTGATGTGTTAAGTAAGATACACTTTTGGGGCTGGCAATTAATTATTGTTGCTGCAGCTATTACCTTGCCATTGGGAATTTCTACTGCAAAAGAATATGCAGAATTAGAATGGCCTATCGATATTGCGATTACATTAATATGGGTGGTGTTTGGATTTAATATGTTTGCCACTATTATCAAAAGAAGAGAGCGTCATTTATATGTGGCAGTTTGGTTTTACATCGCTACATTTATTACAGTAGCTGTTTTACATTTAGTAAATTCATTTGAATTACCAGTTACCTTATTTAAAAGTTATAGTTGGTATGCGGGTGTGCAAGATGCTTTAGTACAATGGTGGTATGGGCATAATGCGGTTGCTTTTTTCTTAACAACGCCATTTTTAGGTTTGATGTATTATTTTTTACCTAAAGCTGCGAACAGGCCAGTGTTTTCTTATAAATTATCTATCATCCACTTTTGGGCGTTGATCTTTTTATATATCTGGGCAGGGCCACACCATTTGTTGTATACTGCTTTACCTAACTGGGCGCAAAGCTTAGGAATCGTTTTTAGTTTCATGTTGATATTCCCAAGTTGGGGTGGTATGATCAATGGATTACTTACTTTGCGTGGGGCTTGGGATAAAGTAAGGGAAGATGTGATTTTGAAATTTATGGTGGTTGCAGTTACTGCTTATGGTATGTCCACTTTTGAAGGGCCGATGTTGTCTTTAAAGAGTATTAATGCAGTAGCGCATTTTTCAGATTGGATTATAGCGCATGTACACATAGGTGGCTTGGGTTGGAACGGGATGCTTACTTTTGGTATCATCTATTGGTTGTTACCAAGAATTTACAAAACAGAATTATATTCTAAGAAATTAGCCAATATCCATTTTTGGTTGGCAACATTGGGCATATTATTTTATGCAATACCCATGTATTGGGCAGGTTGGCAACAGGTTTCCATGTGGAAGCAATTCACGCCAAGTGGTCAATTAAAATATCAATTTTTAGAAACCGTAACCTATATGGCACCATTTTATGCAATGAGGGCAATCGGGGGGATATTGTATTTAACGGGTGCAATTATAGGTATGGTTAATTTCTTTAAAACAATGAGCAAAGGTACTTTAGAAGCAAATGAAGCTGCAGAAGCACCTGCTTTGGAAAAAACCTATACAAAGCATGATGGAGAACATTGGCATCGTTGGATTGAGCGAAAGCCTACGCCATTTTTATTATTATCATTAGTTGTGATTTTGATTGGGGGCTTAGTTGAATTAGTACCAACGTTTTTAGTAAAATCAAATATCCCAACTATTTCAAGTGTAAAACCTTATACGCCATTAGAGTTGCAAGGAAGAGATATTTATACAAGAGAAGGTTGTTATACTTGTCACTCACAAATGATTCGTCCTTTTAGAAGTGAAACGGAACGTTATGGTGAATATAGTAAAGCTGGTGAGTTCGTATATGACCATCCATTTCAATGGGGCAGCAAGCGAACCGGTCCTGATTTGGCAAGGGAAGGAGCAGGCAATTTAAAAAAATCAAATACTTGGCATTATAATCACTTGGAAGAACCCGGTGCAATTTCAACGGGTTCAGTAATGCCATCTTATTCATTTTTAATTGATGATAATTTAGATACTGCATCAACGCCACTCAAGATTAATGCGATGCGCACATTAGGAGTTCCTTACGAAGCTAACTATGCAAACAAAGCCAATGCAGATTTAATGCTACAAGCCAAATTGATTTCAGATGATTTGCAAAAGGAGGGCATTAAAGTTGCACCTAATAAAGAGATCATTGCATTAATCGCTTATTTGCAAAGATTAGGAACAGACATTACAAAAAAATAAATAATATAAATTAATCATCATGTACAGTTTTATAAAGAAGTATACCGAAACAATGCAGGATCAGAATATCTATCCACTTTTTTCATTGTTAGTATTTGTTGCATTTTTTGTGGGTGTTTTATGGTATGTAAAAGTGCTAGACAATAAGCAGGTGGATAAAATTAAAAATTTACCATTAGAACAATAATAAATTAATTCTAAAAACATTTTTTATGTTAAAAAATAAAAATAAATTTCTTTTGTTATTGGCTAGTTTGGTTTCAATAGCATCAATAGCGCAAACAAATACAATAGCTTCAAAGCCGACAACTACAAATTATATGGAAGGTTTGATGATCACGGTTGCAATATTGTTGGTAGTTGTGATTTGGGTTTTAGCGCAGGTTTTAATGATGGTTTCAAAAAAGGCAGTACAAGTTTCAAAACAAAGTGCAACTAAAGCGATGATGATTTTTGTAGTTGTTATGGGATCCATGTTTTCAAATAAATTATCAGCACAAGCTACTTCGGTGATAGCTGATAGCACTAAGGTAGTTACTACCGATTTTTATGGGGGCTTATCTTACAATACATTTTGGACAATGACATCGGTCATATTATTGGAATTGTTAGTTGTTTTTTTACTCGTTTTATTTATTAGAAATATTTTTAGAGCAATTCATCCAATTGAAAAAATTATAGTTGCAGGTAAAGTGCAAAGTGATTCTTGGTTGGTTAAAACATGGCATCAATTAGATAAGCAATTTTTTACAAAAGCAGTTCCATTAGATAAGGAAGCAGATTTATTGTTGGATCATGACTATGATGGAATTAAGGAATTGGACAATGCATTACCACCATGGTGGAAATATGGTTTTTATATCACTATTGTAGTTGCGGTGTTTTATTTATTAAAGTTTGAGGTTTGGCATACAGGAATGAATCCAACGGAAGAGTATAATAAAGAGATGACTACAGCAAAAATCGAAACAGAAGCTTACTTGGCATCTGCGAAGGAAAATGTGGATGAAAATTCAGTGACCGAGTTGGATGTAGCTGGTATTGCGGCTGGGAAAGCAATATTTGCTAAAACTTGTGTGCCTTGTCATTTGGCAGAGGGGCAGGGATTAGTAGGACCCAATTTAACAGATGAATATTGGATACATGGCGGAGGTATAAAGGATATATTTAAAACAATTAAATATGGTTACCCCGATAAGGGCATGCAGTCATGGCAGTCCACCTATTCTCCCGTGCAAATGCAACAATTGGCAAGCTATATAAGAAGTTTAAAAGGGACCAATCCGCCAAATCCAAAAGCACCTCAAGGGGATTTATATAAAGAGGTAACTGCCCCTGTAGACAGTACTGTAACAAAAAAATAAATGATACAAAACAGTAAAAAGGATTCGGAAAGTATAGCAAATTATAAGAAACAGTCATTGGATCAAACTTTTAGAGATGCTGTATCTACCATAAGCAAGGAAGGCAACAGAAATTATGTAAATCCACAAAAGCCAGTAGGGAAGTTATATAATTTAAGGTCCTATTTTAGTTATTTTTATTTGATTTTATTTTTCACTTTACCATTCATAAAGGTAGAAGGAGAACCGTTGTTCTTGTTTAATGTATTGGAACGGAAGTTTATATTTTTTAGTAAAATATTCTGGCCACAGGACTTTTTTATTTTTGCTATTGGGTTATTGACATTTATTGTTTTTGTGATTCTGTTTACAGTTGCATTTGGTAGAATATTCTGTGGTTGGGCTTGTCCGCAAACCATTTTTATGGAAATGGTGTTTAGGAAAATAGAATATTTTATTGACGGCGATGCGAATCAACAAAAAAAGTTGAAAGCGATGCCTTGGAACACAGAAAAGATTGTAAAAAGGGCTACCAAAATTTTTGTTTTCTTTTCCTTATCATTTTTAATAGCCAATTTCTTTTTAGGGTATATCATAGGGATTGATGAAGTAGGGGTGCTTATAAAAGAAGGAATTTTTGTTCATTTTGGAACCTTTAGTGCGTTGGTAATATTTACAATGGTATTTTTCTTTGTGTATTATTGGTTTAGAGAGCAGGCATGTATCATTGTATGTCCTTATGGTCGATTGCAAGGAGTGTTGTTGGATCGAAACTCAATTTTAGTTGCGTATGATTATGTAAGGGGAGAGCCGCGTGGTAAATTGTCAGACAAAACGAATGATAAAGGTGATTGTGTCAACTGTCATGCTTGTGTTCGAGTTTGCCCCACTGGTATTGATATACGAAATGGAACGCAGTTAGAGTGTGTCAATTGTACTGCATGTATTGATGCTTGTGATGAAATTATGGATCACGTTAATAAACCCAAAGGCTTAATTAGATATGCGTCAGAAAAAATTGTATACCCTTGTTTTGAGTTTGCTATTAATATTTTTGGGGGTGTTATTAGTTACTAGAGCCGATGTCGCAGCTAGAATTATGAGAACACCCGGACAAACCTATCAATTACTAGCGCATGATAGGATCAGTAATTTATATAATATTAAATTGGTTAATAAAACAAGGAAAAATATTCATTTGGACTTGAAATTGGAGAATATGAAAGGCGAAATTAAGCAAGTAGGGGTGGTTGATGTTCCTAAAGAGTCCTATTTCCAAACCAGTTTTTTTATCACATTAAAAAATGAACAATTAAAGTCACGAAAAACAAAAGTGAAGATTGGCATTTATGAAAATGGCAAAAGAGTGGATGTATTATCTGCGATTTTTTTGGGACCATCAATTTAAAAATAAAATTATGAAATTTAATTGGGGGCATAAAATATTGATTGTGTATTTGATTTTTGTTGGCGGCATATTATTGCTTGCTTTTAAATCATCTCAGCAAAAATTTGATTTGGTTCAGCAGGACTATTATGGTGCTGAATTAAAATACCAGGAAGTGATTAATGCAAGCAAGCATGCAACGGATTTGGGTGCTGATTTGGGTGTGGTGGTGCGAGGTAGTTTTTTATACATCACATTACCTCCCATTTTGCAAAAATCGGAGACAATTGGAGAGGTGCAATTGTATTGTATTGCTGATGAAAATGGAGATATGAAAAAACATTTTAAATCGATGAATGGTGAATTTGATTTGGAGCTGTTAACAACTATGAAAGGAAATTATATTGTAAAGTTAACGGTGCAGAATAAGGGGGTAAATTATTATTTTGAAAAAAAAATAATGCTTTAGGCAAAAATAATGATGTCATTAAACGCAATATTTGAGATTGGCTTTCTGATGGGACTTATTGGAAGTGATTGTTATGGGCAGTATTATGTTATTATATGTTGTTTATGTTTTTATAATTAAACCAAAACTTATACCCAGATTTTTGCAATTCAATCTGCTATATACTTTTATAGTTAAAAAAATGGGGCAGTTGTTTCAGCGTAAAAACAGAGCAGTGTTTTATTTGATAGGTATTTTAAATGGGTTACTTCCTTGTGGAATGATTTATGTAGCATTAACCTCTGCGTTAGCAACACAAAATAAATTACAAGGCGGGCTCATCATGATATTTTTTGGTTTGGGCACCATGCCGGCATTAATCATGGTCGCCATTGGCGGGCAGTATTTTGGCATGGGATTTAGAAAAAAAATACAAAACTTATTACCCGTATTTATTTTTAGCATGGGGGTATTGCTAATATTAAGAGGGATGAATTTAGGAATACCTTATTTAAGTCCCCATTTAGGGATAGGTGCCGATAAAATTTCATGTCATAATTAACAAACTATGAATAAGGATGTAATATATAAGGATTTAGATAGCTTATTAAACACCCTGAATTTAATTCAGGAGGAACAGGCAATAATTAAGCGAAAACTAAGTGGCTTATTAGACAATGTGGTACCACATCATTTCATTGATTGGGCGGAAGAGATACATCAGCAAATTTTGAATAGGGAAGCAGCACTCCAGCTGTTAAGAAAAGATATTATTGCATTGAAAAAAACTATAGTACAAAAAAAATCTATCATTTATTTTGTCGATAATCAATATGTAAAATTGATTACGAAATATAAGGAGCAAATAGCTTATTTAGAAAATGAATTCAAGCTATGGGCAAAAGTAACAGCAGAAAAATTTGATACAATTGTTGCTTGAAGATTAGTTAAAGAGATTGGTTAATTTTTTTTCTTCAAGCAGAATTATTTTCCCTTCCTTTATTTCAATTAATTTTTCAGATTTAAAATCGCTTAAGGTTCTGATTAAACTTTCGGTAGCTGTTCCAGCAATATTAGCTAAATCTTCTCTTGAAATTGATATTGAAAAATTTCCTTCCTCCTCTTTATTGGCATATTTCTTTTTTAAAGTCAATAAAGCGTCAGCGACTCTTTTTCTTAAACTATGGTAGGCCAATGCTACAAGTTGTTGTTCTTTTTCGGCAATATTATTTGCCAATAGTTTGATAACTTTTAATGCAATTTCTTGGTGTTGTGTAATTAAGTGTTCAAATTCTTTTCTAGGAATAACACGTATAGTTGATTCTTCCATGGTTTCAGCAAATTCTTCATAAATAGTATTTTCAATGAGTGGGATATGTCCAAAAAAATCACCGGCGGAAAGTAAACCAATAATTAACTCTTTGCCGCCATCGCTTGTTTTATAAATTTTTACTTTACCTGTTTGGATATAATATAATTTGTTAGGGTGTTGACCTTCAGAATAAATTACTTGCTTTTTTTTATATTGAATAACATCATGGCTTTCTAATGCATCGTGCATTTCATCCTTGTTCCCAAGGTCAGATATTATTTGGTACCAATTTTCAATTCCTTTTCCGCCCTGCGCTTTTAAAAGCTTAATTTTTTCTAATCGGGCCCTTATTGCATTGATTAATTCTGCATCTGAAAAAGGTTTTGTTATATAATCGTCTGCGCCCATTTCCATCCCTTTCCTTAAATCGGTCCGCTCGCTTTTCGCACTTAAAAATATAAATGGAATATGCTGAAGTTCTAAATTTTTACTGATTATTTGAAAAACGCCATAGCCATCTAATACTGGCATCATGATATCGCAAATAATTAAATCAGGCGGATTTGCCATGGCCATTTCAACACCTACTTTACCATTTTCAGCAGTAAAAACTTCGTAATTGGCAAGTCCTAAAATTTCAGCAGTATTGTCTCTA
>RFZW01000058.1 GCA_009920495.1 Chitinophagia bacterium | reverse complement strand
TAATATTAAGTTTGAAGTAAAAATTAATAAGCGCATCAAACCCGGAAGTGGTGTGGGTTCGAGCGCAGCAAGCTCGGCTGGCGCAGTAGTTGGGGCTAATTATTTATTAGGAAATATATTTTCCAAGGATGATTTAGTACGATTTGCCATGAATGGTGAAAAAGTGGCATCCGGTGTAAAGCATGCGGATAATATCGCTCCATGTATTTTTGGAGGCGTTACGTTAGTGCGGTCCATCTTCCCATTAGAAATAGTTACCCTACCCTCACCTGAATTATTTGTTACTATTGTGCATCCACAAATTGAAGTTCGAACAGCAGATGCCCGTAGCATTTTAAGACAAAAGGTATTATTAAAAGATGCTATTAAACAATGGGGTAATATAGCAGGATTAGTGGCTGGATTAATGAAATCAGATTATGATTTAATTGGAAGGTCATTGGAGGATGTGATTATTGAACCCGTGAGATCCATATTAATCCCCGGCTTTGATGCATTAAAAATATCCTGTAAACAAGCAGGCGCTTTATTAATACCGGGACTTAAAACTTATTGTATGCTATATATGTTTATTGATTTTTTTGGATTTTAATTATAACTAAATGAGGGGGTAGCTAGAACTCAATGGTAGTAAGGATCATATAGTCTAACATTTTACTTTAAACTAAAAACATAATAAATAGCAATTTCAATTCGAAATAAAACTAAAATCAACTGAAAATATAAATAGTAGTCTCAATGCAGTATTATAGTTTACAAAAACAATCACCCAATGTTGATTTCAGAACCGCGGCCATTACAGGGACTTTAGATAAAGCAAGTTTGGCTTTTGAGGTAATGCGCCCTTATGTTGGAGGCACCATTGATGATGCTACTTTAAAAAACATTTGCGCCGAAACCATCAATTTCGATTTTCCATTAGTTCCTATCACCGATACCATTTCTTCTCTTGAATTATTTCATGGTCCCACACTTGCATTTAAGGATGTGGGTGCGCGATTTATGAGTAGGTGCTTGGGATATTTTTCTAAACAATCGCGCGCTGAAAATGCAGCAGCGAATAATGACAAACCACAAGAAGATAAAACACAAGGTGAAAAACCAAGCACCGTATTAGTCGCAACTAGTGGAGATACTGGAGGGGCAGTGGCCAATGGGTTTTTAGGGGTGGCGGGGGTGGATGTTATTATATTATATCCCAAAGGGAAGGTGAGTCCTATTCAGGAATTACAATTGACCACCTTGGGGCAAAACATTACCGCTTTGGAAGTGGATGGAAGTTTTGATGATTGTCAAGCCATCGTGAAAGAAGCATTTATGGACGGAGAATTAAATGCAGCTTATAATTTAACCTCTGCTAATTCAATAAACGTTGCTAGATGGTTACCGCAGCAATTATATTATTTTTTCGCATGGCAACAATGGGTTGCAAAATACCAGGATGCGGATGGCAACTATCCACCAATGCATATAGTAGTACCGAGTGGTAATTTTGGAAATATATGTGCAGGTATGATAGCAAAAGCGAGCGGTTTACCTTTGGGACATTTTGTTGCGGCATGCAATGCCAATGATGTGGTTACTAGATACATGGCTACTGAAAAGTATGAAGTAAAGCCTTCAGTTGTGACTATATCTAATGCGATGGATGTAGGCAATCCAAGTAATTTTGTTCGTATCCTAGAAATGATGCAAAACAATTTTAGTACACTAAGTAACGCATTAACTAGTTATAGTATTACGGATGCCGACACCAAATCAACTATTACGCGTGTATACAAAACCAATAATTATATTCTGGATCCTCATGGCGCCGTTGCATTTATTGCAGCTGAGCAATTTTTATCTGAACAACAAGTAAATAATAAAACGATCAGTACCACTGAAGACGCTTTCAACGCAGGTAGAATCAATAGGACAAACCTTATCCATCCCAGCTTCTGTTCAAAACTTATTTGAAAAAGAAAAAGTATCAATACCCCTAGCGCCTAATTACACTGCATTTAAAAATTGGATGCTTAATAAGTAGTAACTATTTACATTTTCAATAGCCTTTAGAATTAGCCTTATAAAACTTGTAATCACTTAATCATTCAACTAGATTATTATTTATAAAAATTCTTTTACGAATTCTGAACTCGTAAATACTGGAAGTGTATTAATACTTTCTTTTTTTAATTTCTTATCGTTTGAAATAAAGAAAGGAACCTTGTGATGCATTGCAGTATAATATTGTAAAGCATCTTCAATATCATTCATTTTAGAATGTAATGATTGTATCACAATCTCTTTTGGAGTATCTATCATTTCTAAATCCTCAATAATAGATAAAATCACCTCTTTTGTTTTAACGACTCCAAATTCGTGTACTAATACATAACTTAATATATGTATAATAGAGCTACTAGTATAACCAATGATATCACCACTACTTATACTATCTAAAACAATCTTTGCACTTTCTTTTTCTTTTCTATCTAAGCAATAATCAAGAATAATATTAGCGTCAATGTAAAATTTATTTTTCATTACGGTATTCTTTCATTTTTGCTTCATAATATAAATCACTTAAACTTTTATTTTCAGGAATTTTAGATTTTGGTAATTCATCTATTATCTGAGTTAGTGTTTTTTTATTTCTTGGCTTAGCTAAGGTTTTAAAGTAGTTTTCTACTATTTCTGAAACACTGGTTTTTTGTTTAAAAGCCACTTTTTTCACTTCAGCTAATAAGGGGGCATCAATGGTTATATTTAATCGAGCTTTCATAGTATCAAATTGTAATAATTTACAAAGATACGCATAAAAATAAATCATACGCATAAATTAAGGTTTATAGACAATTATACACCCTTAAAACCCTTGTTTCAGCGTATAAATACGCTCCTTTAAATGAGGATTATACCCTAACTATCCATTAATTCAGCTCATTTCTGAATTGTAATTAATTCACAAATATGTGAATTAATTAAATTACATTTACAATCTATTATGCGTGCAAATGACTTTATAAATGAATAAGAACAATTATTTAGCTAAAGGAATAAATATTGAAAATGCAATTCCAAGTAAAGCAATCCATCCTGGGGAAGAGTTGTATGAAGAATTAAAATCAAGAGGAATTTCTCAAAAGAAATTTTCAGAATTAACCAAAATATTACCCTCCCAGCTGAATGAAATTATAAAAGGGAAAAGAGGAATCAATGCTGAGTTAGCCATTATAATTGGTACTGCATTAAATATGGATCCTATACTTTGGGCAAAATCGCAAATGTTTTATGAACTAGATTTAGCTCGAATAAAATTAAAGGAAGCAAGCAAAAGCAAGCTAATTGGCATTAAATAATAAAAAGCCTCCCCGAAATAATCGAGAAGGCTATATAAAAAAAAGATAAGTACTTCTTATTTTTTGATGACTAATTTGTCATGTGTTCTGCGCACTTTTTTAGCATTCACTAAATAATCGTTTGCTGCGTCGCGGTAACCTAATGTTAAAGCAACTGCGCTATGCAATCCTAATTCTTTTAATCCTAAAACTGCATCAACTGCATCAGGTGCAAATCCTTCCATTGGTGTAGCGTCTACTTGTTCAGCAGCTGCTGCAACTAAACCAAAACCTAATGCAAGATATGTTTGCTTATCTGCCCATACTCTTGCTTGTTCTGGCGTTAAGTTTTTTAATGAACCGTTGATATAACCTGCAAAATCATTTAATGATTCAACTGGAACACCTCTTTGATCAGCAATGTCTTGCATGTATTCCGCCACTTCTTTTTCAGTAACATTATTCCAAGCAGCAAAAACAATTACTGCAGAACCATCAACAACCTGAGATTGATTATAAAAAGCAGGTTGTAATTTCTTTCTAGTTTCTTCATCTTCCACCACAATAATGGTGTAAGGCGTTAAACCAAAAGCACTTGGCGCCAAACGAGTTGCCTCGATAATGGTGTTTAATTTGTCCGCAGGAATCTTATTCCCGTTCATTTTTTTAACAGCGTAACGCCATTCTAAAGCTTCTATTAATTTCATATTTTGTTTAATTTCAATGTTTGAACATTAAAAGTATGCTATAAATTTAGGACTACCAAATTTCTTTATAATATCATCACATCTGAACCCATCAAACTTTCTTAATTTTAAGCTGATTAAATTCAAAATATACATAGATAAAATAAATAATATGAAACGTTTCCCTTTAGTAATGATGATGCTGTGTTTTGCTGTAATGCAATTAAATGCACAAAACAATAATACTACTGCAACAAAAGAAGCACCTAATTTTTTTATCATCACCACAGATGGTTTAAGATGGCAGGAGCTTTTTAATGGCATGCAAGATGATATTGTAAATCAAAAAAAGTTTCATCGCGGGGATAGTAACTATTTATTTAACAGATATGGTGGTGCAACTCCGGAAGTTCGTCGTGAAAAATTAATGCCGTTTTTTTGGAACACGATTGCTACACAAGGACAGATTTATGGCAACCGCAACAAAAATAATAAAGTGGATGTTGCTAATGATCAATGGTTTTCCTATCCTGGATATAGTGAAATATTAACGGGTTATTTTGATACAGCTATACAAAGCAATGACTATAAACCTAATCCTAATAGTAATTTATTTGCTTATTTAAATAAACAAGATGCGTATAAAAATAAAATTGCTGCCTTTGCTGCATGGAATGCATTTGATCGCATCTTAAATGAGAAAGTTTCTGGGTTTCCGGTGATTAATAGTAGTGAACCCATTTCATCAATATTAAAAGATGAAAAATCTATTTTAATATCCAATATGCTGCGTGATTCTTATCAACCATGGCGCGAAACAGAATGTTTGGACGTATTTACTTATTATCAAGCAATGCATTATTTAAATACAAAAAAACCAAAAGCAATGTTTATTAGTTTTGGTGAAACAGATGAGTGGGCGCATGATGGTGCATACAATCATTATTTAGATGCTGCGCATAAAGTGGATACGTGGATTAAAGAAATTTGGAATTGGGCGCAAGCAACCCCTGGCTATAAGGACAATACTTATATATTAGTTACAACCGATCATGGTCGTGGCTTTGTTGATAAATGGACAAGTCATGGCGCAAAAGTGCCAGGTGCTTCAAGCATTTGGTTTGCTTTATTAGGGCCAGACGTCAAAAAAATAGGACCCTTGGGTGAACAAACCAAGGACCAACAATTATTCCAAAAGCAGTTAGCCGCCACCATTACCAAATTAATTGGCCAGCCCTTTAAAGCAGAACACCCTATTGGAGATCCTATTTATTAAAGTGCAATAGCATGGCCGATATTGAATAGTGGTACAGTCTACAATTTATTTAAATACACTAATCCAAAAGGGGTATCTATATATTATTATGGCAATCAAAACGAGCGTAGATAATAATATCCCAGTTGATAAATAGGAATTTATAGATTTTACTTTATTGAAGTTTTCCGAGAATACATTTGGATTAGTTATCATTTCTTTTTTAATCGTTTGATGTATAAATATTATTTCTCTAAGTAATAATATATAGTGAATTAGAAACAATATAAATAGCGTTATAAAATAGGAAATACTATTTGTAAACAATAATTGATAACTTAAAATAAATATTATTATTTGTTTTAAAATCTGTTTTACTATTTGATTATTTTTCATGTTACAATATTTATTCAATGGAAGGTAATACACATGCGCCAAATGAAACTAAAATAGCCGCGGCTTTCCACCAAGGCGATGCGTTTTTTACAATATCAAATGCCAAACTAAATAATGCTGCACCAGTAAATCCTTGTGTCATTATATATGCAATATCATCAATAGCTGATTGATAATTACCAATCGCACTAATCAGGGTACCTATAGCACAGCCTATTACTACATTTGATGTAATTTTACTAGACTTGTTTCTAAATTCTGCATCTAAGGTTTTAAATTTTTGTTGATTTGAAAGCGTTGAATTATTTAATAATATGTCATTTGCAGATATTAGCTGCATGGAAATATATGATTTGTCTTCAAGATATGATGTGCTTAAAATCGAATCTTTAATAAATTCAAGAATTTTTATTCTGTCTAAATGGCTTTGGCGTACAAAACTTTCATGATTAATTAGAAAATTTACTAAATCACTTTTGAATTTTTCATCTACATGCTTAATTTCTACTTTAGTCGCAATATCTATTTTATTAATATCATTTGTATTATATATCCCTAGTTGATTTAATTGATCAGTTCCGGTATTAATTGATTTTAATAACAATTGAAATTCATCATCAAGGATTAATTTTTCTGCAAACTCCTTCACATTTAATTGATTAACAACATTAATCTTCTTTGGGAAGGATTTCGAGCAAGCGGATAATACAATAATTGCTATTGAAGTAACAATTATTTGTTGGGCAAAACTTTTCATTTGTATATTTTTAATGAACTCCCAACCTAACCCATAAAGTATCTTGAATTACTTCGGCTTTTTCTTTAAAATATATATACAAATGCCTTATATTTTTAGCTAACTTTGTAATTACAAGGGTTCATCATGTTATACCAAAAAACCATAAGGAAGTTTATCGCACTAGTGATGCTGGTGGTTTTTGCATTTAGTATAACGCCCCAAAAATCAATTCATGATTTAGTTGCAAAACACGCTGATCCTACAAAATGTAGTGTCCATAAGGAAGTGCCTGTTGATCAGGTCGAAAATGCAAACATTCATTGTTCCTATGATAATTTAGTTGTTGCTTCTCCTTATGTTGAATTTGATTTTTCAATTAATATTGAGTTACCAGCGCAAGTAAAAAGTGAGAACACTATTTTATCTTCTTTTGAAATTTCGAACTTAGTTAATTCATTTGAATCTAGAGGTCCCCCTGTTATTTTAGTTTAATCCATTTGGATTTATTATAAGGATATATCTATAATGGTAGTCACTATTTAATTTAATATTAATTGGTGATAATGGTCATATTGTTTGTGCAGAATAATTTCTTGCTTTGCATAAACAATCATTTATCATGATTCAATAACTATTCATGTTCAAATATTTATCTATATTATTTTTATTATTTGCATCGCAAACATTTACGCCACCTGTATTTGCTAATAAAGTCGCGGTTGTACTCAAAGGTAAAATAACGGACGAAGCTACTGGGCAAGCATTACAAGGCGCTGCCATTTATTTTCCTGACTTAAAAAAGGGTACTGTTACAAATGCGCAAGGTATTTATCAAATTAGCATTACACCTGGAAACTATATTGTGGAAGTAAGTTTTATTGGGTATGCGTTAATCACTACAAGTATTACCGTGCAGGCAGATACGGAAAAAAACTTCAGTTTAAATCATGCAGTGATTGAAAATGCAAATGCTACGGTGACTAGTTTTTTACGTGCAACCAGTAGCAAAAAAACTTCCACTCCCATCAACGTAATCCGAAAGGATGATTTATTTAAAGGGGCTGCAACTAATTTTATAGATGCACTTTCTAAAACACCCGGAGTCACACAATTAAGTACTGGTCCAGCTATTTCAAAACCCATCATCAGAGGCTTGGGCTATAACAGAGTGGTTGTGCTCAACGATGGTGTAAGACAGGAGGGCCAACAATGGGGAGATGAACATGGCATTGAGATTGATGAGTATAATGTAAGCAGAACTGAAGTGTTGAAAGTGCCTGCATCTATTATTTATGGAAGTGAGGCTTTGTCGGGTGTAATAAATATTGTTTCCAATGTGCCTGTTGCAAATGGCGCTACTAGAGGAAATGTTTTTACAAATTATCAATCTAATAATAATTTACAAGGTTATCATTTTGATATAGCGGGCAATAAAAGTGGTTTTGTTTGGGGTGTGAATGCCTCTTCAAAAAAAGCAGGGGATTATAAAAACAAATATGATGGCTATGTTTTTAATTCAAAGTTTAGTGAATTAAATGGAGGAGGTTTTTTAGGCATTGAAAAAGATTGGGGCTATAGCCATTTGATTATCAATAAATTTACGCAGAAGTTAGGTATGATTGAAGGCGAGCGAAATGATCTTGGCGCATTTGTAAAACCAGTTAATGTAAATGGTGTTATTGAGGAGGAGGTAGCCACCAATGATGATTTTTCTAGCACCATTCCTAATATACCTTATCAATATATTCAACATACAAAGTATGTTTTAGATAATAGTATTAATTGGGGTGTGGGCAAGTTTAAAGTGAATGTTGCGTATCAACGTAACCAACGCCAAGAATTTGGAAATGTATTAGATCCCAATGAGAAAAGTTTATACTTTGATTTGAATACCATTAATTATTCCTTTCAATATTTGTTACCTGAAAAAAACAATTGGAAACACACCATTGGTGTTAATGGATTAAAACAAGAAAATAAAAATAAGGGTGTAGAAACTTTAATACCTGAATATAACTCAGTAGAAGTAGGACTATTTTTTTATACCCAGAAACGTATTAATAAATTTAACTGGAGCGGTGGTGCAAGGATTGATAAAAAGGGGATTACGTTTAACGACCAACAAAAAAATTACGGAGATATAGCAGGATCGATAGGTGTCACCTATGAGGCGACCAATGATTTAGTTTTAAAGATGAATGTTGCGCGCGGGTACCGCGCGCCAAACCTATCCGAACTTGGAAGTAATGGGGCGCATGAGGGTACCAATCGCTATGAATATGGGAACACCAATTTGTCGTCTGAAAAAAGTTTACAGTTTGATTTGGGCTTGGAATGGAGCAGTGAGCACGCGTCCTTTACGGGCAATATCTTTTATAATAATGTAAGTAACTATATATTTTATCAGAAGTTGTTAGGTAAAAAAGGTGCTGATTCAATTATTATAGACAGTGAAGGGAACGAGTTTTATGCATTTGCGTACCAGCAACAAAATGCAAAACTTGCAGGCGCTGAGTTTAATTTGGATATTCATCCACATCCTTTGGATGGTTTGCATATTGAAAACACCCTATCCTATGTGAAAGGAAGCTTTAAAAATGCATTAGATGGTAGTAGTAATTTACCTAATATACCTTCTTTAAGTTGGATATCGGAGTTAAGGTATGAATTACAAAACAATAATGGAAAATTTAAAAACACATATGCGTCATTGCAAATGGATTATGTGGCGCAACAAAATAATCCATTCACTGGTTTTAATACGGAAACCTTAACACCTGCATATACCCTATTGAATATTGGTGCAGGAACACAGGTTACAAAACGAGGCAAACAGTTGTTCGGTATTTCATTTGTTGCTCAAAATGCTACAGATGTAGCTTATCAAAATCATTTAAGCAGATTAAAATACACTGCCGAAAATATATTGACAGGTCGAACAGGCGTATTTAATATGGGACGCAATTTTAGTTTAAAAATAAATGTCCCTTTGCAGTTTGATTAATTACAAATAGCAATAAAATCTTTGAAAAGTATATATTAGCCAGATGAATGATAAAGATCATTTAGCCAATTTTTATTTAACAAACAATTATTAGACTAACTTTTAATTAAATAGTATCTTTGTAATGAATTAATTGATATGCGTTTAACCCCCAAGTATAGTCACATTTTTATTGTAGCAACTATTTTACTGATGAGTTGTCAGCATGATATGATTTATAATGTTTTTACTTTTTCAAAGGATACTGTTTTTGTTGTAGCTCCTCCTGTAAATCCAAATCCAAGTACAGGAACAACTTCATCTGATACTGTTTGTTTTAATACTGAAATTTTACCTTTATATGTGAGCTATTGTGGATCGGCGGGCTGTCATAGTTTGGCAAGTCATCGCGAAGGTGTTGTGACTACTGACTATGGATATATAATGCGTGGTATTAGACCAAAGAATGTTTCCAATAGTGAATACTATACCATCATTGGAAATGGCATGCCTCCAAGGAGCAGCCCACAAATGACCACAGCACATCTTGCTAGTATAAAAAAATGGATAGAGCAAGGCGCATTAAATACCAATTGTTCCAATGTTTGTGACACCACTGTATTTACCTATACAGGTGCAATACAAACTATATTATCCAATAATTGTGGGGGTTGTCATGGATCTAAGCCTGGTTCAGCTAATATTTATTTAGGTGATTACGCAAGCGTAAAAGCATATGTAACTGCGAATAAAAGTATTTTTATAAATTCTCAAAATAGTACAAATACAAAAATGGATTAATAATGGGTATCCGCAGTAAGCAAGTAATTATACTATACCTAGGAATATTTTTATTCTCCGCTTGTTATTATGACAAAAAGGATCAAGTGTACCCGCAAGTTGTAGTGGCAACCTGCGATACTACTAATATTACTTACGCTGTAACTGTTACTAATATATTAAATACCAGTTGTAATAATTGCCATGGCGCAGCTTCGGCTAATTTAATTGGCGGTGGCATATTATTAAGTACTTATGCCTCCGTGAAACCCTATGTCACCAATGGTAAATTGATTAATTCCATATTACAAAATGGACAAGCATCTGCAATGCCTAAGAATATGGCCAAGCTTGATCAATGCACAATTAATAAATTAACATTGTGGGTGAATAAAGGCGCATTGAATAATTAGTTACTTAAAGTGAATTAGCTAATAGCAATAATGAGAAAGTAAATTCGAAACAAAAAATCATTAAAATATTTTTAATAATAAATTATTCAAGTAAATAAAATATATGAACCTAACATCAAAATTAACTAGCGTATCAAGTTTAATCGTACTTGTTTTACTCATAGGCATGACGCAAACTGCACATGCGCAAAAAGTGTTTGCGACTAAATCAGGACAAATATATTT
>RFZW01000057.1 GCA_009920495.1 Chitinophagia bacterium | reverse complement strand
AAATTTGAAGGACAAGGAAGTGATAACCCATTAGCGTATCGTTGGTATGATGAATCCAAAGTGGTGGCAGGTAAACCAATGAAAGAATGGTTACGATTCGCAGTTGCTTATTGGCATAGTTTTGTTGGCAATGGTGCTGACCCTTTTGGGGAACCCACTTTAATATATCCATGGAATAATAATGCAGATGCAGTTGGGCGTGCAAAAGATAAAGCAGATGCTGCTTTTGAATTTATTACCAAATTAGGTTTGCCTTATTATTGTTTTCATGATGTGGATGTGGTTGATTTTACGAATGATGTTCATGACAATGAAAAAAGATTGGCGGCTTTAACTACGTATCTTAAACAAAAGCAAGATGCGAGTGGTGTGAAATTATTATGGGGTACCGCGAATGTATTTAGTAATAAGCGTTATATGAATGGTGCATCCACCAATCCTGATTTTCATGTATTAACACATGCGGCTACACAAGTAAAAGGCGCATTAGATGCAACCATTGCTTTGGGCGGTGAGAACTATGTTTTCTGGGGCGGTCGTGAAGGATATATGTCCTTGTTAAACACCAACATGAAAAGAGAAAAAGAACATTTGGCGAAATTTTTACACACTGCAAAAGATTATGCGCGTAAAAATGGTTTCAAGGGCACTTTCTTTATCGAGCCAAAACCATGTGAGCCAACTAAGCATCAATATGATTATGATTCAGAAACAGTCATTGGTTTTTTAAGACAATACGATTTATTGAATGATTTCAAATTAAATATTGAAGTGAACCATGCGACATTAGCGGGTCACACCTTCCAACATGAATTACAAGTTGCAGCAGATGCAGGTATGTTAGGTAGTATGGATGCGAATCGCGGTGATTACCAAAATGGATGGGATACCGATCAGTTCCCTACCAATATTAATGAATTGGTAGAATCTATGTTGATTATTGTTGAAGCGGGTGGCTTCCAAGGGGGTGGAATTAATTTTGATGCAAAACGCAGAAGAAATTCAACGGATGCTGCTGATTTATTCCATGCACATATTGGTGGTATTGATACTTTTGCGCGTGCATTAATTACAGCAGATGCCATTTTACAAAAATCAGAATACAAAAAAATCCGTGCAAATAGATATACTTCTTTTGATTCAGGCAAGGGTAAGGAATTTGAGCAAGGAAAATTAAGCTTGGAAGATTTACGCAACTTTGCAATTGAAAATGGAGAACCAGCATCCATAAGCGGCCAGCAAGAATTAATAGAGAACATTATTAATAGGTATATTTAATCCATGGCATCCTCCAATAAAAAATTGGGTCTATGGACAAGTACTTCATTGGTACTTGGCAATATGATTGGTGCGGGTGTTTTTTTAATGCCCGCTACACTTGCTTCTATTGGAGGGATTAGTTTGATTGGATGGGTTTGTGCTGCAGTTGGTGCATTTTTATTAGCCAAAGTATTTGCAAATTTAAGCAGGTTATTACCTGAAGCCGAAGGCGGCCCTTATGCGTATTCGCAAAAAGGGTTGGGTGATTTTGCAGGATTTTTAGTTGCCTGGGGTTATTTGGTTTCTGTTTGGTTTACCAATGCTGCTATTGCAGTTTCCTTTATAAGCGCATTGAGTGCGTTCATTCCAATATTAGCGACCAATCCATTAGTTGCAGTTATTGCAGGTCTTGCTACTATTTGGATTTTAACTTGGGTAAATTCTTTGGGAATAGTAACCTCCGGCAAATTACAATTGATCACCACAATTTTAAAAGTAGTCCCATTGGTACTCATTGGTATCGGCGGATTATTTTTTATTCAATGGAATAATTTTTTACCATTTAATGTTTCTGGCACTTCTAATTTTTCAGCCATAACACAAGCCACCACTTTGGCATTTTTTGCTTTTTTAGGTGTGGAGTGTGCCACCATTCCATCGGGTAGTGTTAAAGATGCTGCGAACACTGTTGCAAGGGCAACCATGATTGGCACCTTATTAGCCACTTTTGTTTATATCATTAGTACGGTAAGTGTTATGGGTATGATTCCAATAGCAAAATTGCAACATTCCCTTACGCCATTTGCAGATGCAGCAGAAATCATTTATGGTAGTTCCGCAAAATATTGGGTAAGTGCCGGTATAGCTGTTGCCGCTTTTGGTGCATTGAATGGATATATTTTAATTCAAGGACAATTGCCCTATGCTATTGCCAAGGATAAGTTATTTCCAAAAATATTTATGAAACTAAATGCAAATGGAGTACCTGCATTTGGCTTGGCAATTTCAAGTGTGTTTGTTTCGGTGTTCATGTGTATGAATTATACCAAGGGATTGGTTGACCAATTTAAATTTTTAATTTTATTAAGCACTTTATCTGCACTCATTCCCTATTTATTTTCAACTGCAGCGTATATTATCATTCGACTAAAACATCATTTTAATTCGAAATTGGTGCTTTATTCTGCGATTGCCTTAGCCACATTATCTTTTTTATTTTTTATGTGGATGGTTTATGGCACCGGACAAGAAACGGTATTCTGGGGCTTTCTATTAACTATATCTTCTGTTCCTATTTACGTATGGGCAGTATGGAAAAGAGATAAGTTGGTCACTAAATAAATTTTTCGCAAATCATCCTATTCTATATACATGAGTCAATTAGCACATTCTGAATTTGGAAAAATAAAATCTGTATTTATAAAAAAAGCAAGCGCAGCTTTTATAAATGAGGAACATATACAACAGCATTGGACATCATTGAATTATTTAGGCAAACCAGAAATAAAAAAAGCACTTGCCGAGTATGATGCGTTTGAAAATATTTTAAAGAATCATGGCGCCGAAGTTTACTATTTTCCGCAAGATGATGCTGTGAATATGGATTCCATTTATTGCAGAGATGCAGCTATTGCAACTAGTCATGGTATGATTATTTGTAACATGGGAAAGGAAGGGCGTAAAAATGAACCTGCTGCTCAAGCGCGCGCATATGCGGAACAAGGCATACCTATATTAGGAAGTATTGTTGCGCCAGGAACTGTTGAAGGTGGCGATGTGGCTTGGTTAGATGCAACTACACTAGCGGTAGGCAATACTTATCGTACGAATGAAGCTGGTATTCAACAACTCAAGGAATTATTAAATCCAATAGGGGTGAAAGTGATTACTGCGGATATGCCCCATTATAAAGGGCCCTCGGATGTATTTCATTTAATGTCAGTATTAAGTCCAGTAGATAAAAATTTAGCAGTGGTATATTCTCCCTTAATGCCTATTGCTTTCAGAAATTTATTAATTACGCGCGGTTTTGAATTAGTAGAAGTGCCTGATCAAGAATTTGACAGCATGGGTTGTAATGTATTGGCATTAGCGCCAAGGGTTTGCTTGATGGTCAAGGGAAATCCTATTACAAAAGCTCGTCTCGAAGCGGCTGGCTGTAAAGTAATTGAATATGAAGGTGCAGAAATTAGTGTGAAAGGCGGCGGCGGTCCTACTTGTTTAACGCGTCCTGTAATGAGGTCATAATTTCACTAGTTTCTTAAGATAGTTATGCGCGGCATATTTTGCACCCACTTTTAATTGCGCGCTATAAATTCCATTTTGTCCTGAAGTAAAATAAGCAGCTACACTTGCAAGGCCAACATATATACCTGCTTGCATTCCGAATAATTCTATTCCCAACACTATGGAGGCGATAACGCAATTGGTAGCACCGCTAAAAACGGCAACAAAGCCCATGCTTGCTAATAGTGCCATGGGTAAAGGAATAAACCAAATTAATATATTGCCTAAGGTGGCTCCTATAAAAAATAATGGCGTCACCTCGCCACCTTTAAAACCTGCGCTTAACGTAAAGCTGGTTAAAATTAATTTGATGGCGAAGTCAAATTGGCCTGCATTATTTATAAATGCATCTTGGATAGATGGAATACCCAATCCAATGAACTTTGTACTATTAAACACAACAATAAATAATGCAATAATAATCCCGCCAACAAAAGGGCGCAAAGGGGCAAACTTTATTTTGTTAAAAATATTTTCAAATAATTTTCCAGTGGAAGTAAATGCAAATGCAGTTAATCCAAAGATGATACCAGCAACAATTACCCAAATTAAAGTAGTTACAGAGATTGACGGTATACTGGAGATGGTATAAATGGTATGGTTTACTTGCCAAGCCAAGCAAGCGTAATGTGCAATATAGGCAACAAAGAAACTGGCGAATACCTGATTGATTTTTACTTTTTTAATACTTAGTATTTCTAACGCAAAGATGGCGCCAGCCAAAGGTGTACCAAACACCGCGGCAAATCCACTACTAATACCAATGATTAATATCGTTTTTCGATCTGCTGTATTTAACTTAAATAATCCTGTGAACTGATCTGCTATTGCACCCCCCATTTGAACAGCAGTTCCTTCCCTGCCAGCGGATCCGCCAGCTATATGGGTTAGCAGCGTGCTCAAAAAAACCATCGGCGCCATTTTAAAAGGAATCGGTTTTGGGGTTTTCCCATTCTCTAAAGAATGGTGCGTTTCAATGATTAAGTTATTTCCTTTATTCGCTGATTCACCATAGTAATAATACACTAGTCCAATCAACAAACCTGCAATTGGTAAAAAGTTTACGACCCAAATATGTTTCTCACGAAACAGGGTAACATAATCTAAGGTTTGTAAAAAAAATGCAGTTGCCGTTCCTACGATACCACCAATGAGTAAATAGATGGCGATCCATTTTAGCCAACTTGCGATTGTGGTATTGAATTTATTTAAGGACATGGCTCATTGATAATTTTAAGCAATTTGGATTGCGTTTGCACAACCCAAAAAACCTAGTCATTTTTGGCATTATTTTTCTTCTTCTTGCTGATCATATAAATGGCAATAATTACCCAAATCACATTCACAAACATGGAAGGGTAGGCATGGTGATAATAAGTATTCACCACAAAAAATATACCTCCAATAATATTGGCTAAAACATAAATTTTACTTGAGGCAGACAATTTGCCAGTAATATTTAAGGCATAGGAGCCTACAATTAATACAGAGGCAATCCAGCCCATCATTTCAATAAGTATGTTCATGTAATAAAATTAAGTTAAATAGCCTTAAATAGGGACATTAATTGCTGTTTAAACTTCCTAGTAAATCCAAAATATTGTCTAATTTTAATCTTGTATGGAAAAATCTTATCAAAAATTATTAGAAAATAATAAGCAATGGGTAGCAGATCAATTGGCAATTGAACCCAACTATTTTGAAAAATTAGCCAACAGCCAAAATCCGGAATATTTATGGATTGGCTGTTCAGATAGCCGAGTACCTGCAAATCAAATTACAGGTACTTTACCTGGCGATATTTTTGTTCACCGCAATATTGCCAACATGGTCATTCACAGTGATATGAATATGTTGAGTGTATTATCCTATGCGGTGGAAGTGCTAAAAGTGAAACACGTCATTGTTTGTGGACACTATGGTTGTGGTGGAGTTTTAGCGGCTATGGAAAATAAACAGTTTGGCTTAATTGATAACTGGCTTAGGCATATCAAAGATGTTTACCGCTTACATTTTAAAGAATTAGATGCAATTGCAAATAAAAAGGATAGAGCCGACAGATTGGTTGAATTAAATGTGATTGAGCAGGTACAAGATTTAGGTAAAACATCCATCGTACAAAATGCATGGAAACGAGAACAGCCTTTACATATACATGGCTGGGTATATGATGTGAAAGATGGCATCATCAAAGATTTGGGAATGAACTTTAAAGGCACTAGTGACTTACATAGTGTTTTCCATTTAGATTAAGCATATTTAAAGTATCAAGTATAAAGGGCGCCCCGAATTATCCGGGCGCCCTTTTGTTTTATTCTTTTACACTATACCATTTATAACACACTTATTTTAACGAAAAAAAATGCTTTTATAACAGTTAAATTAATTTCTTTAATTAATTGATTTTCAAATTGTTAGTAATTTTCAGGTCCAATTTTAAATAGTTAATATTAAGTTCACTTTAAGGTAACATTCCGGTAACATTGAAATGTAATATTTGCTGAATAAATAATTACATCGTGAAAAGGTTATTACTCTTAATTTGTTTCGTAGGATTTGCAATTATATCTCAAGCGCAAAAAGCTAAAATCACAGGTAAAATTACCAGTGTTAAAAATGATGCTTTAATTGGAGTTTCGTTAACCTTAAAATCTGACAAAACGCAAGTATCTAAAACAGATGTAGAAGGTAGATATAGCTTTACAATAGATGTAAATAAAAAATATACACTTACATTAACTTATGTAGGTTATCAATCAAAATCAATTGCTGATTTAGTAGCGACAAAAGAAGGGGAAGAGGTTTTATTAGATATTTTACTTGAAGAATCAGGAGCTAGATTAACAGATGTTACTGTTAGTGCAACCAAAACAAGTAATAAAGGTGCTACGGACAATGCATTAATTGCATTTCAAAAAAACACCAACACGGTAGCTTCTGTTATTTCAGCTGAGTCCATCAAAAGAAGTCCCGATCGTAATACTGCTGAAATTTTAAAAAGAACACCGGGTGCTTCTATCCAAGAAGGTAAGTACATCATTGTTAGAGGTTTGGCGGATCGTTATAATCAAGCCATGTTAAATGGTATATTATTAACAAGTACAGAAGCAGATCGCAAAACATTCTCATTTGATTTGTTCCCTTCTCAAATTATTGACAATATTATTATTAATAAAGCTTTTGTACCTGAATTGCCAGGTGAGTGGGCGGGTGGTTTAATTCAAGTAAATACAAAAGATATTCCAACAAAAAATTTCTTTAATGTTCAATTAGGGACAAGCGTCAATAGCTTAATCACTGGTAAAGACTTTTTTAAAGATAAGGGTGGCAAAACAGATTGGTTAGGATTAGATGATGGTACAAGGGCTTTACCTACTGGCTATACAACTAAATCTAATTTTGACACCTCAAGCCTAGCTGCTAAAACTGCATTAGGGAAAACAATGTCTAATAACTGGGCGCCAGTGTTAACAACTGCAAAACCAAATTTAAGCGTACAAATGAATGGCGGTTTTTCTGGAACATTATGGGGTAAAAAAATTGGCGGTATGATCGGTTTGAGTTATGCTAATTCTTATCGTTTTCAAGATAATACCAATAATCAAAACGGAATTACTGACGAAAAATTTAATCCAATCACTGAATTAAGGGATAACAAATATTTTCAGGATATTAATATGGGCGCTCTTGCTGGTTTATCCATATTCTTAAATCCATTAAATAAAATTAGTTACAAAGCAATCGTGAACGTGAAAACATCCAATGTCTATAATTCTAGGTTAGGCAAGGACTATTCAAGACAGGATTTGGTAAAAGGAAATGAATTTGTGTTTGGACAAAATATATTTTTCACCAATCAATTGAATGGAGAACATAGTTTGTCACAAAAATTAAAATTTAACTGGTATGGTGCGTTTAATATTTTAGATGCGTATACGCCTGACCAAAGAAGAATAATGTATACAAAAAGTTTTACAGGTAGTGATCCTTATGTATTAAATATTTCAAACACTTTATCGCAACAATCAGGTAGTAGAATATTTCAAACTTTATCTGACTATATATATACGGGCGGTGGCGACTTAACATTAAAAGTTAAACAACAAACAATTAAGGCGGGTTACATGATTCAAATCAAGGATCGTTTGTACGATGCGCAATTATTTGCCATCACCATGCCAGTAGATAATCCGGCGTTAAGATTATTGCCTGCGGAATCCGCATTTGTTTCTAATAATTTTGGCACTGGTACTGATAATAAATTTGCATTCAACTCAATACAAAATAGAAACTTTAGGTACTTAGCTAATACTATTTTAAATGCTGGCTTTTTACAATTCGATAATAAATTATCCGATGTTTTAAGAATAGTATGGGGTTTAAGGGTGGAGAATTTTGACCAATTAGTAGGGTCTGTTAAAAAGTGGGATCCAAGACATACCTATTCAAAAGTTACCGATTTTTTACCTGGTGTAAATGCAACTATTAAATTATCTCAAAAGGCTAATTTAAGAATTACAGGATCACAAACGGTAATTAGACCAGAATTAAGAGAGCTTTCAGCCCTTAATATTTATGACTTTGAATTAAACGCATCTGTTTCAGGTAATCCTTCCTTAAAAAGAACAAAGATTACGAATACTGATTTAAGATATGAATTATACCCTGCTGCAGGCGAAATGTTTACTGTCGGTGTTTTTTATAAGAATTTCGAAAATCCAATTGAAAGTATTTTCCAAGAAGGTGCTGGCGGATCAAGTTTATTTTCTTTCCAAAATGTTTCTAAAGCAACTGCTTTTGGTTTTGAGATTGAAGGACGCAAAAAATTATCTAAACGTTTTACATTACAAGCGAATGGTTCTTATATTAATTCAAAAATTGATGATGCGGCCTTGAATATCAGCAGATCACTTCAAGGGCAATCACCTTATTTAATCAACACGGGTATTTTATATGATGTTGTTGAGAAAGGGTTTAATACGACTTTATTATTTAATCAAGTTGGAAAGCGTATTTACTTAGTAGGAGATATTCAAGCGGGTGCTGGTACACCAGACGTATATGAAAATCCAAGAGCTTTGATTGACTTTCAGATTAGTAAGAAATTTGCAAAAAATAAAGCAGAAATAAAATTGACAATTTCCGACTTATTGAATCAACGACAAATTTTCTATCAAAATAACAATGCTAATACTGATTACAACACAACAACAGATGCAATTAGATTGTCAAGAAAATACGGTACCACTTATGGTGTAACAATTAACTATTCCTTATAATAAATTAAATATTTTTTTTAAATAACAAAACAATGAAACAGCTATTAATTTTATCATTCGCTTTCCTAGCCATTACTGGTTGTAGAAAAATCGAAGTAGACGGTGAAAAAGAAATCTTCGTGGTAACCAAGGAAGTAACTCCAGTGGGTGTTGTAAGCAATACTATCACTTTATCTGGAAAAATCACCAAGGATACAACCTTGTATGCCAAAGATGTAAACTACCTATCAGGTTTGGTGTATATTACCAAAGGGGTTACTTTAACAATACAAGAAGGTGCAACAGTAAAAGGCAAATCTGGTTTAGATGTTGCATCATTAGTTATTTGTCGTGGTGCTAAATTAATTGCAAAAGGAACGGCTGATAAACCAATCGTATTTACTTCAGCTTCGCAAAATCCACAGTCAGGAGATTGGGGAGGTATTGTTTTATTAGGAACCGCAAAAGTAAACCAAGCTTTAACTTGGAAAGGCGCTGCAGTGACAGGATTAACTTCAGTTGAGGGTGGTGTGAATGATACAGAAATTGGTTATGGTTTGGCTGGTTCAGGTGATGCAGCTTTCCCTACTGGCAATGATGCAGATAATAGTGGTATTTTACAATATGTTAGAATTGAATATGCAGGGTATGCTTACCAACCAGATAATGAGTTAAACAGTTTAACAATGGCTGGTGTTGGAAGTGGTACCACTATTGATCATATTCAAGTTACTTATGCAAAAGATGATGCTTACGAGTGGTTTGGTGGTACAGTAAACTGTAAATATTTAATTGCTTATAAAACACAGGATGATGATTTTGATACAGATTTTGGATTTTCTGGTAATGTTCAATTCGGTATCGTATTAAGAGATTCAGCTATTGCGGATATCTCTAAATCTGAAGCGTTTGAATCAGATAATGATGGTAAAGGTTCAACTTTATCTCCAAAAACAACAGCTGTATTCTCAAATATCACTGCGATTGGACCAAGAATTGATCCTACGTATGGCAAGGGTAATACTTTGTTCTTAGCAGGTGCTCAAATCAGAAGAAACTCTGGTATTTCAATTATGAATTCAATATTTGCTGGATGGCCTACTGGTTTATTAATTGACGCTTCTACTGGAACTGCTGTTGATAAAAATATTGATGATAGTACCATCAGAGTAAGAAACTGTACTTTCGCAGGTAACACTGTGAATGTGAAATATGTAGTGAATGGTACACCAACTGGTGCAAGTGATGCAAGTATATTAACTTGGTTTTCAAATGCATACCATGGTAATACTATTTTAACAACTGCTGCTCCTGATGTGTTAAAATTAATCCAACCGTTTAATTATACAAACCCTGATTTTACTCCTTATGCAAGTGCGGGAAGTTTTTCTTCTGCGATTGGATCATTGGGTGTTGCAGGACATTTAGATTATAAAATAAACGGAAGTTTTACAGATACTAAATTGCAAAATGCTTTCTTTGAAAAAGTAACTTTCAGAGGTGGTGTTGCAACTTCAGGTACCAACCAAACATGGTGGAAAGGTTGGACAGTTTGGAAATAAGATCCTGATTTAAAAAGTTTATGTTCTATAAAAAACGCCCCGAATTATCGGGGCGTTTTTGTTGAGGGAAGTCGTCAATTAAAAATATCTTTTATTGAAACTAAATTTCGTTTAAACCTTTAATAGTTATTACGCATTAAAAGCATCCGCTACACCTTTGTGTAAAATTTTTCCTGCTTTAATATTTAATCCTTTCGCGAGTGCTGCATTTTCAACACATGCTTTTTCCCATCCTTTGTTTGCAATCGCAATTGCATAAGGTAGTGTAGCTTGTGTTAAAGCGCGTGTTGATGTTTGTGGCACAGCACCTGGCATATTTGCAACACAATAGTGTAAAATATTTTGTTCCATGTAAACAGGATTTTCATGCGTAGTAGGTTTACATGTTTCAATGCAACCGCCTTGATCTACTGCAACATCTACCACAACAGTGCCTGCTTCCATTAATGCTAAATCAGCTTTCTTAATTAAGTGTGGCGCTTTAGCACCATGTAATAAAACAGCACCAATCACTAAGTCAACCGTTGGTAATTTTTCTTGAATCGCCATTAAAGTAGAATATTGTGTAACCACATTTGCTGGCATTACATCCGATAAATATCTTAATCTTGTTAAGTTGGTATCCATAATAGTCACATTCGCGCCTAGGCCAGCCGCCATCTTAGCAGCTTGCGTTCCTACAATACCACCACCTATAATTAATACTTCTGCTGGTTTCACGCCAGGTACACCACCTAATAATTTTCCTTTTCCGCCGAATGGTTTGCCTAAATAATATGCACCCACATTCACGGCCATTCTTCCTGCAACTTCCGACATCGGCACTAATAA
>RFZW01000056.1 GCA_009920495.1 Chitinophagia bacterium | reverse complement strand
ATCGTATACCCGCATGGTATGACGAAGAAGGCAATTTTTATGTGGCACACAATGAAGCAGAAGTAAATGCGAATCATCCTGAAACCAAAGGAAAAAAATTAACACAGGATGCCGATTGTTTGGATACTTGGTTCAGTAGTTGGTTATGGCCTTTTGAAGTTTTTAAAGGGTTATCAAATCCTAATAATGCGGAAGTTAATTACTACTATCCTACCAGTACTTTAGTAACAGCACCTGAAATTATTTTCTTTTGGGTAGCGAGAATGATTATGGCTGGGGAGGAATACATGGGTAAAATTCCATTCAAGGATGTTTACTTTACAGGTATTGTGCGTGATAAGCAAGGACGTAAAATGAGTAAGAGTTTAGGGAACTCACCTGACCTTTTAGGACTCATTGATCAATATGGCGCTGATGCTGTTCGTTTTGGTATTATGATTGCTTCTCCTGCAGGAAATGATTTGTTGTTTGACGAATCAACCTTGGAGCAAGGCAGAAACTTTAATAATAAATTATGGAATGCCACTAAATTATTGAAGATGTGGGAAGCACGTCAAAATAAGGAAGGTGAAATTCCAGAGGATGCCAAATTTGCGATGGATTGGTTTCAAGCAAAATTAACGAGTACGCAAAATGAAGTTGATGAGATGCTTAAAACATTCCGATTAAGCGAAGCCTTAAAAACGATTTATGGTTTAATATGGGATGATTTTTGTAGTTGGTATTTAGAATGGATCAAGCCAGGCTTTGAGCAACCAATGCATCAAGGGGTTTATGAAAGAACGGTTGAATTTTATGACGCGCTTTTACAATTATTACATCCTTTCATGCCATTCATTACAGAAGAAATTCACCACACATTAAAAACGCAGACCGAGGATTTATGTGTTAAACTGTATACGCCAACATCAAAAGTGAATGAGGCTGTTTTAAATGCTGGCGCTTTATTGCAAAATGTAATTTCTACTTTACGTGATGCACGTAATAAAAATCAGATCAAACCAAAGGATGCAATTGAATTACACATTCAAACATCGAATAATGCCCCTTATCAAACTATACAAAAAATATTAGCAAAGCAAATAAACGCTTCTGATATACAATATACTTCAAGCGCCATTAGTGCTTCCATTGTAGTTGCTTTAGAAAAAGATAAGTTTTATATTGTATCAGATCAAGCTATTGATACTGCCAGTTTAAAGGAAAACTTATTGAAGGATTTAGCACACCAACAAGGATTTTTAGTGAGTGTAAGCAAGAAGCTAGACAATGAAAAATTTGTTCAAAATGCGAAGCCGGAAGTTTTAGCAGTTGAACAAAAGAAAAAAGCAGATGCTTTGGCTCGTATTCAAACGATTGAAGAAAGTTTAGCGCAATTAGGTTGATCCCATTTAACCATTCAAATTAGACCATCTTAAATGAGTGAAATAATTATTACCCGCGCTGGTCTCCCCGATCGCGCTTTTATTCGTTCAGTATCTGAGCGCACTTGGCCAAGTACTTATGGGCATATTATATCACAGGAACAAATTGACTTTATGTTGGACTGGATGTATAGCGATGCATCTTTAGAAAAACAAATGAATACGGGCTGCGAATTTTATATTGCAAGCAAACAAAATGATTATGGAGATTTAGATGCAGTTGGATTTTGTTCGGTGAGTCCGGAGGAGGGCGCGCACAAATTAAATAAACTCTATGTGCTTCCCGCTGCGCAGGGCACTGGTGCTGGCAAAGCTTTATTAAACAAAGCTATCGAGGTAGCCAAAGCGGCAGAATCAAGCTCTTTATTTTTACAAGTCAACAAACAAAATACGGCCTACACTTTCTACTTAAAAAAGGGCTTCATCAAAGAACTCGAATTTAAATTTGATATCGGTAATGGCTTTTACATGGACGACTAAAATATCAATTTTGTTTTTCCATTTTTTATTCATCAAATCATGAATAAACCAGATGCCATTATATTTTCCTGCATTTGATAGCATTACCTTATCACCGAATGAAAATAATTCTTTTAAATCTCTACTAATAGCAATAACACGATGTTTTTTGGGATTCAAGCTATCCAATTTTAGACCACTTGCAGTGATCAACGGTGTGCTATCCGTTTCATTTGAATCAGTGGTATAAGTAGTCAAGGATACTTGTTTGAAAACATCAATGGAAAATGGATATCTGTGAACCAAATATTTAGGTTGCTTACCGGGATTTAAAACAAAGTACCCTATAATAATTACGACGACCAATCCTAGTCCAACCAACTTATTATATTTCATAATATTTAAAAGGAAAGGGTTAGAAAATTATACGATTAAATGGGTTTGTTTAACGATACCCATGATAAAAACGCTTTGTACCTGACTAATATTGTCAGCCTGACTTAATTTGTTCACGTGGAAATTGTAATAACTGTTCATATCCTCCGTCACAATCTTCAACATGAAGTCAAATTCCCCTGAAATACTATAGCATTCTACCACGTCAGGCAAATCATTAATCAGTTTGATAAATTGCCCACCGGATTGCTTACTGTGTTGATTCAAAGAAACATAGCAAATAACCATTAACCCTTTTTTGACCTTAGTCCCGTCTATCAAAGTGGCATACTGCTTAATCACCCCATTAGACTCAAGCCGCTTAATACGCTCATGCACCGGCGTAGTACTCAAATGAATCTGATCTGCAATTTCTTTCACCGTGATCCTAGCATTGTCTTGTAATAGGCGTAAAATGGCTAAATCCTTCTCATCTAAGGAGATAGACTGTTGCGCAATAGCCGAATCTACTAATGGAGTACTACTTTTCATTGTTTTTTAGCATAAATCATCATAAAAATAGTAATATATAGCCGTTTATCCTAAAAATATCAAATATTTTATTATTTTATCCTATTTCATACCTTTGCCCTCTAAATAAATTAACATGTCTAACTTACAAAACATCGATTTTAGCCTACCTTATAAAGTAGCCGATATCACATTAGCAGATTGGGGTCGCAAAGAAATCCGTTTGGCTGAAGCAGAAATGCCAGGTTTAATGAGTATCCGTGCCGAGTACGGACCTAGCCAACCATTAAAAGGAGCACGTATTGCGGGTTGCTTACACATGACCATTCAAACTGCAGTATTAATTGAAACATTAACTGCATTAGGAGCGGAAGTAAAATGGAGCTCTTGTAATATATTTTCAACACAAGATCAAGCCGCTGCCGCTATCGCTGCAACAGGCGTTGGTGTTTTTGCTTGGAAAGGTCAATCTATTGAAGAAGGTGACTGGTGTATTGAACAAACATTATTCTTTGGTGGTGCAGACCGTCCTTTGAATATGATATTAGATGATGGTGGTGATTTAACCAATATGGTGTTAGATAAATACCCTCAGTTTGTTGCAGGAATTAAAGGATTGAGTGAAGAAACAACTACAGGTGTTCACCGTTTATACGAGCGTATGGCGAAAGGTACTTTACCAATGCCAGCGATTAACGTAAACGATTCTGTTACGAAATCTAAATTTGATAATAAATATGGTTGTCAAGAATCATTAGTTGATGCGATTCGTCGTGCGACTGATGTAATGATGGCTGGTAAGGTAGCAGTAGTTGGTTCATACGGTGACGTAGGAAAAGGATCTGCCGCATCTCTACGTGGTGCTGGCTGTCGTGTAATGGTAACTGAGATTGATCCAATCTGTGCTTTACAAGCAGCGATGGATGGATTTGAAGTAAGAAAAATGATTGATGCTGTAAAAGAAGCAGACATTATTGTTACCGCATCTGGTTGTCGTGATTTGATCAACGAAAAACATTTTAGATCAATGAAAGACAAAGCAATTGTTTGTAATATTGGTCACTTTGATATTGAAATTGATATGGCATGGTTAAATAAAAACTATGGTCATACAAAAGATACCATCAAACCACAAGTTGACTTGTATAATATCGAAGGTAAAGATGTCATTATACTTGCAGAAGGCCGTTTGGTCAACTTAGGTTGTGCAACTGGTCACCCTAGCTTTGTAATGAGTAACTCTTTCTCTAACCAAACTTTAGCACAAATAGAATTATGGACCAATCATAAGAACTATGAAAACAAAGTATACGTTTTACCTAAACATTTAGATGAGAAGGTAGCGCGTTTACATTTAGCGAAAGTAGGTGCTGAATTAGATGAGTTAACGACTGAACAAGCTGAATACTTAGGTATACCTGTAGCTGGACCATTCAAGTCGGATGCTTATAGATACTAAGCTATAAATATTTATTAAACTAGGCACCAAATTAAACTATTCAAATTGCGAATGAAAAATAGCAAATGAAAACACTTGATTTAACTACTTAGTGGATAGAATAATTTCAACTTTCCCCTTGCCGTCCCGATAAATCGGGACGGCTTTTTTATGTATACCCAATAAATGCAGCAATAATTTTTAGTATCTTTAAACCAACATATAAATTGATACAACAATAACTATTAATCAAGCCCTATGAAAATTTCAAATTTAATATTTACAGTTTCATTACTTGTGATCACAAGTTTTGCGAATGCACAACAAATTGCCATTATACCAGAACCCTACCAAATGAAATTGGGTAATGGTAGCTATACCCTTCCTAAAGCACTGGTTATTAATGCACCCGCTTCAGCAAACACAATTAGCGACTTGATTTCAAAAAAGATGAATGCAGTTACAGGGAACCAAGTAATTAAATCAAGTACTAAATCAAATATTGATTTACAAATAATTAACGAAACTGAATTAGGTAAGGAAGGTTATCATTTAGATGTAAATGAAAAAGGAATTCAAATTAAAGCCAATAGCAATGCCGGATTATTTTATGCTTGGCAATCATTACTTCAAATAATGCCAACTGCCGTATTTAATAATACCATACAAAATAATATTAGCTGGAAAATTCCTTATGTATCTATTACCGACAAACCTCGTTTTGGATGGAGAGGTTTAATGTTAGATGTTAGCCGCCACTTTTTTACAAAAGCAGAAGTAAAAGAATACATTGATAATATGGTCCTATATAAATACAACGTATTGCATTTGCACTTAACGGACGACCAAGGATGGCGTATTGAAATTAAAGCATTGCCTAAATTAACCGAAGTGGGTGCTTGGCGCGTGGATCGCAAAGGCAAGTGGGGAAATATAACTACCCCTGCATTGGATGAACCAAAAACCTATGGCGGATTTTATACCCATGAAGATATTAAAGAAATAGTGGCATATGCAAAATCAAAATTCGTAGAAATTTTACCTGAAATTGATATCCCAGGACATAGTATGGCATTCTTAGCCTCCTACCCTTTAAGCACGACGCCGAATTATAATTACCAAGTAAATGCTGGTACAGAATTTATGGATTGGACAGGATACAATGGGCATGCAACAGCAAAAATTGATAACGCATTGAACCCTGCCAATGAAACTGTTTATAATTATTTAGATAAAATTTTCACGGAAGTCGCTTCCCTATTCCCTTTTGAATATATTCATATGGGTGGAGATGAAAATGCAAAAAATAATTGGGAAAAAAGTGCTGATGTAAAAAATTTGATGAAAAGAGAAAACTTAAAAGACCAACATGAAGTGCAAAGTTATTTTGTAAAAAGAGTAGAGAAAATTATTAATGCAAAAGGGAAAAAATTAATGGGATGGGATGAAATACTGGAAGGTGGTTTACCAGGCAATGCAGCAGTGATGAGTTGGAGAGGTATGCTAGGAGGAATCGAAGCTGCGAACCAAAAACACCAAGTAGTAATGACACCCAATGATTTTGCCTATATTGATTTTTATCAAGGAGAGGTTACCGCCGAAGGAAAAGTATACAAAGGCTTGAGAATGAAAAAAACCTACGAATTTGAACCACTACCCCAAGGCATTGATCCTAAATATATATTAGGTGGCCAAGCAAATTTATGGACTGAGCAAATATTAAGTTTAAGAAGTGCCCAATATTTAACCTGGCCAAGATCTATGTCCATTGCCGAAACACTCTGGTCACCCAAAGAGAAAAAGAATTGGCAAAATTTTTCTGAAAAAGTAGAAAAGCAATTTGAAATTTTAGATGTTTTAAATATTAAGCATGCAAAAAGTATTTACGATCCAATTGTTACAACTATCTCCAACACCAAAGGAGAACTTATCGCGAAAATGGAAGGTGAAGTTGATAATTTGAAATTCTACTACTCTATTGACGAATCCTTACCAGACCAATTTAGTGACGAATACAAAGGCGCTTTTGTTATTCCTAGCGATGTGACTATTTTACGTGTGATTAGCTACCGAAACGGTAAACCTATCGGAAAAATGTTACATATCCCCATGGAATCATTACAAAGCAGGGCTGTTAAAACTTTGTAACCCACAATAAGGACGGGATGGTCAGTTTATAATAAAATTGTCGCATCAAAATACAATAACCCCCCTACCGATTAATCGCTACGGGGGTTATTGTTAGTTATAATCCCTAAATTTGAAGTGCATACATTAACATCATGAGGGTAGTACTTATTTTATGGCTGTCTTTATTTTTCAATCAATGTAGTCTTTATGCACAAAACAGTCAATTAGATAGTATCCCAAAACAAAATACGACTGATAAAAACAAAATATCCCTAAAGCTTAGAGTTTTGAAAAGCATAACAGGTAATGCTGAATCCATGACCGACACCAACAGGGATGTGATTGCGAACAATATTGAGCTATTATCAAAATATAATGGCAAACAAATCAATACCATTATCATAGAACAACATAACTTCTCCACTAATATTAATCTACCAAAGATCAACCAACGGGATTACTTCACAACGATTGCCAATAAAATTCACAAAAGCTCTAATGACAATGCAATTAGAAAAAATATTTTCTTCAAGCCCAATGAAATTCTGAACCCTATAATCATTGCCTACAATGAAAAATGGCTAAGGGATCTTTCATTTATACAAGATGCCCGAATCATTGCGATTCCTGTATACCAGAACTCCAAAACCAGCTTGGGGATATGACATTCAACTTCGTAATGTATTCGGGAGTTTTATAAACCTAAATGCAGGCATAAGCGAATATACCAACAACATGGCAGATGACTCAAAATCAGCTTTGAACAAATACATATACGGGGAACTTCCATTCTTACACCCATTGAGTAATTGGACCGGTGGATTTGAATTAAAGGAACTTAAAAATTCAAATGCCTACCCTAGTAAATGGAATGATAGCCTATTTAATAGCACACTTAATTACCATTTTGATACCAAAGATTTTTGGCTGGGTTACCAAATATTTTTTAAATCAAATCCAAAAAAGATAAGACAAAGGCATATTATTCAAGTTCGCCATTTTGAAAATAACTTCAATACCCGACCACTGAACTATTTGGCCCAATTAGATAAAAATTATCAAAATATTAATGCCAATTTTATATCAATGACTGTGTTTAATCAAAATATTATAAGAACTAAATTCTTATATGGTTTTGGGCGAAATGAGGATTTACCTATTGGACAATCTATTAGCTTAACATTGGGCAAGTATAACAGAGATTACAATGATATTGCTTATGCTGGTTTAAAATATGAAAAATATAAATTACAAGCATCAGGAACCTATACTCACTTAAAATTGAATATGGGAACTAGCTATTTCGAAAAACAGACGCAAGATTTTAGATTTTTATCCAGCTTAGATTTAATTGGGAAATTAAAATATTTTGAAAATGGATCTCCCTATCGAAACACATTTAATTTAAGCCTAGCACAAACAATCAAAAATAAATTTAACGAAGCTTTACTTTTATATAGCAATTATGGTATTCCGCAATTAAACAAAGAACAAATTAAAGGAGGAACCCGAATTTCAGGAAATTGGGAATCGGTACTTTACAATGCAAAAACTATTTATGGATTTAAATCCTCCCCATTTGTGTTTGCCAATCTTACTTATATAAGAGCCATAGATGAAGTTAAAAAGAATGGAGGAGTATTCACAGCCTTTGGAACTGGCACCAGGATACGTAATGAAAACCTAATATTTGGGACCATTGAATTAAAATGCTTTTACCTGCCCCGAACGGATTTACAAGTAAGCCCATGGAACTTTAGTTTCATCACTAATTTGAAATACAAATACAATTCAACCATCATTCATAAGCCTGATTTTGTTGAAATTAATTAAAAATCAGCTGGTCTAAATTCAACCTTTAGCGCTTAATTTTGTTATATAATTTATGGTTCAAGCATACAATTTTTTAGCAAGTTGGCAGTTATTCCCCGAAAAAAGCGAATTCGAGTACCAACTCGTTCCAAAATCTGGCAATTACAAAATTGAAAGCATCCAAAATGGACATGCACTTAGCTTTAGTCATAATTGGGTTAATATTGAAAACGAAGCATTTTATGCCCAATACAGTGTAAATCCCAATGGTATTGCACAGCCCTTTGACAACCATTTATTAGGCAATGAAGTCATTGCCGAAGTGAATAATGGCTCCTGTTTAACAGTGCTGTTTAATAAAGACAACCAGGAAGTGTTAAAAGTGGTTCATGAAATATTAGCCAATGGATTTTTAAAAGTAACGCATTATGGTTTCAAGGAAAATGGCGATCCCTTTAAAAATATTGAAATTTACCACAAACAATTAAGTGTGCTCCCCTATGCGTCATCTGCAGGAAGTGTGGCAATTAGACCCACCAAGGAAGGCGTTATAAAACATAAAGCTTTATCTGCCATGGAGGATCAAACCAACATGCAGTTAAATCAAATTAAGGAACAAATTGAATTATTGGCAAGACAAGCACAGGAAATACGCAAACGAAAGGAGTTAAGCTTAATGATTTACGAAGCTAAAATAACTTTCAAGCCACAAATTGGGCAAGTATATCATGTGTATGAAAAAACCGATGGATCGCATGTGCTTTCATTGGTAGCCCCTAGTGAATGGGGCGGTGGCTCGGGCCCATTTGCTGGATTTATTGCGACTGTGAAATTATTAGCCGATCATACTTGGATCGAATGTTAATACCCGTAGTTCGCTAGTAGGACATCTACCTTTTTTTCTATTGCAGCATTTTTTTCAACTGGAGGCGCATGATGTTTTTTTATCCTAGCATCAAAAATTAATGGACCATTTGACCCCCAATGTTTTTGATCTATAAAACTATCCACCCCTTCCATATCATGAGAAGGATTTGTTCTTGTAAAACTTGCCCATAAAAAATTATTACTCTCTTCTGCCATCCAAGTTGGATTTTCAGTCAATATGAACATCACAACACCTAGCTTATTTAATAAATTAGCGCCCTGACCCTTTAATTTTTCTTGCAGTGCTTTCGTATTTGTTAATGCGGCATCTAATGCAATAATACCTGGCAATACTAATTTTGCATTCGCATTTAGTTGCTGAATTTCATCTGGTAAGCTGTTAGCCAAACTTCTTTTCACATCCCCATAAGCAGCAATCACCACTTTGGATCCTGCATTTAAATTTTCACCAGAATAATCCAAGGTATCCATGGTTGTTTTCGTGTAAAAATGAATGTCGCTGGTTAAATCAATGCGTTCTAATAAAAATTTTAAATAAGCAGGCACATGATGTGTGCTTAATTGATTCGTATCATCCGCTGTAATAAAAACAAATTTTGCCAAGCTTAATTGTCCGGTACCTAAAATATGATTCGCAATCGTTAAAATTTCAGCAGGTTTTTTATTTTGCAAAAACGGTGTATACCGTTCACTCCCAATCGCCAACAATAATGGATGCACCCCCGCAGCATCTACCGCATGTACTTCTTTTAACCCTGGAATTTCGTTGGATACAGCAGAACCTGTCATACTATGTATTAATTGTCCAAAGCTGGTATCCTCTTGCGGAGGTCTGCCCACCACTGTGAAAGCCCATATGGCATTTTTTCGCGCATACACTTTATGTACTTTCATCACAGGAAATGGATGTTGCAAACTATAATAGCCAAGATGATCCCCAAAAGGACCTTCGGGTTTATTTTCACCAGGGAATACTTCACCGGTAATTACAAAATCAGCATCTGTGCTTATACAAAATCCATCCACATAAGTATAACTAAATCTTTTTCCAGCCAATACACCTGCAAAATTCATTTCACTCATGCCTTCAGGAAGTGGCATCACCGCTGCTACTGAATGCGCTGGCGGACCACCTACAAAACAACTCACTTTTAATGGCAATCCTTTTTTATTTGCCTTTGTTTGATGAACCCCAATACCGCGATGTAATTGATAATGCAAACCAATCTCTTTATTTAAAATATAATCATTCCCATTTAATTGAATTCGGTACATGCCTAAATTTGAATTGCCGATACCTGGTTTATCTGCATCCTCTGTATATACTTGTGGTAGTGTAACAAATGCTCCCCCATCCATGGACCAATGATGTATCAATGGAAGATCGCTAATATTTATTTCCTCAAATAAAACTGGTTTTGAAATTGGATTTTTTTTGGGCAACGCATTCAAAGCTGCGGGTAAAGCTGCCAATGATTTTAATGGATTTTTAATGGCTGCAGTAGGATCAATCTTAATATCAATCAATTGCTTCACCTGAGGTAATGTATCTCTGAAAATAAATTGACTTCGCTCGAGCGTTCCAAAAATATTACTCGCAGCCCGATACTTAGATCCTTTGACATTTTCGAACAAAATGGCTGGCCCTTTTTGCTCAAAAACACGCAAATGTATTGCGGCCATCTCCAAATATGGATCCACCTGTTCTTTTATGCGCAAAAGCTGTCCAGTTCGCTCCAAATCAAGTAAACATGCCTCTAAACTAGAATAAGCCATTCTCTTTTAATTGAGTTACAAAAATAACTTAAATTCGCTCATGACTCGTTTAAGTGTGAATATAAATAAGATCGCCACTTTAAGAAATAGTCGTGGCGGCGATAATCCAAATTTGGTAAAAGTGCATATACGTTACCAAGATGTGCAAGATTTAAGCAATATTCTTACCACAGAGTTCAACATTGAAGGCAATCCTAAGGAAGATAAATTTGTAGCATTAGTACTAGCCGTGAAACCAGCACAAGTAACCTTAGTTCCTGACGTCCTGAGCCAATTAACAAGTGACCATGGCTGGGATACAATCAGCGAACAGGACTATTTAAAAAATGTGATTGCAAAATTTAAAAACGCAGGCATACGCGTTTCCATATTTGTTGATCCCGATGAAAAAATGGTCCAAGCAGCTGCCACTACAGGAACTGATCGTATTGAACTATATACTGAAATGTATGCAAAGCAATTTGCTACGGGTAATAAAGAAGCAGCGATTGCCCCTTATATTACAGCAGCTGCATTAGCGAATCAATTGGGCATGGGCATCAATGCAGGACATGATTTAGATCGATTTAATTTACCCTATTTAATACAACAAATCCCAAATATTGATGAAGTAAGTATTGGTCATGCTTTGATTAGTGATGCATTATATCTAGGATTAGAAAATACCATACAATTATACAATCGCGCACTTGTAAAATAAATTAATTATGAAAGTAATCAACAACGCCACAAAACTTATCATCGCTTTACTTATTTTAAATTCCGCAACATTATTTGCACAAAATACCTATGGTCCATTGCCAACTAAAACACAATTAGCATGGCACGATAAAGAATTTTATTTATTTATTCACTTTGGCCCTAATACATTTACCGACTTGGAATGGGGGCATGGAAGTGAGGATCCGAATGTTTTTAATCCCACTGCACTAGATTGCAACCAATGGGCTCGGATTGCAAAAGCAGCAGGTGCAAAAGGAATTATCCTTACTGCCAAACACCATGATGGATTTAGTTTGTGGCCAAGTAAATACAGTACCCATACAGTAAGAGAAAGTAAATGGTTGAATGGCAAAGGGGATGTGGTAAAAATGTTATCAGAAGCATGTAAAAAAGCAGGCATTGAAATGGGCGTATATATTTCGCCATGGGATC
>RFZW01000055.1 GCA_009920495.1 Chitinophagia bacterium | reverse complement strand
AATACAGGATCACCGAACGCAGTGAGGTAATCCGAAGGAGAATACAGGATGCCGGAGTGAAACGACGGCAATCCAAAGGGTAATACAGGATCACCGAACGCAGTGAGGTAATCCGAAGGAGAATACAGGATGCCGGAGTGAAACGACGGCAATCCAAAGGGTAATACAGGATCACCAAACGAAGTGAGGTAAAATAACTATCCACCCCAGGGTATCCTTTCCGCTTTGCCGTATTCAATGGCGTACAAATTAGATCCCTTTTCCCTAATGATATATAGCTCATCGCCATAAAAAATTCCGACTTTCCTGAATTTGCATTTGAGAATTGTACCGCTTTTTCAAAATTAGGAATTGCTTTTACAAAATCACCGCCGGAATAATAACTAATACCTGCGTTCTCGTAATGTGTATAGTTCGCAGGATCCAATTGTGCTGCTTGTAAATAAAACTGAGCAGCTTTAATATATTGACGTTTTATGAATGCAGCTTTACCGTTGTTTAATAAATTTGTTATAACATCTGTACTTTGAACGCCCGTTTTATTGCTTGAAAAAATGGTATTCACTCTTGCTAAAATTGCACTGTCATTGGGAAATTTCGCATTGGTTGAATCAAGTAAAGTGATCATGTTTTTATCAGCACTTCCTTTTACTTCATACATGGCAAGTAAGTATTGCGCATTGGCTTCTGCTCCAGGACGATATTTATTATATTCCTTGTATGCTTTTTTAACTTCGATAGAATCTTTATTCTTTGCAGAACTAAACATATAGCAACACTATCAAATTTTTGTTTGTCTGCATAAATAGCAGTTCTTATAAAATCATTGTAGTGTAAATAAGGATTGTCGTTTTCACTTTCATTTAATAATCGCAAGGCTTCTTCATAATGCTTATCTCTAAATTCATATCGGGCAATTAATCCTTTAATAGGCAGGGTAGAGGTTGATAAATTTGGAATAGCGGGAAAAGAAGCTTTTACCTCATCCAATGCCATTTTAGGATCAGCATCTATTTCGCCCATTACATACTTCTGTATTTTTAAAGAATCAAAAGTTTGTTTTGCAACATAAATAGATGGTATAATTAATATAAGAGAAATTAAAAAAAAGAGTATCGCAACTAAATTTTTACTACTGCCATTCGTTGTTTTTGTTTTATCAATATGACTGATGGGTAAAAAAACTAATGCTGCTGAAACAGCCAACATGGTTTGCATGGCAGTACGTTCGGCGGGAAAATTTAAAAATGCATCCACGGCATAACAGGTAACCGCCATAAATGAAATAGTTGCAGTTAGCTGATAGGGTTTGAATTCTTTTTTACGCCAAATTTTAATGGTAAAAATAGGCACTAGTAAAAACATCAAACCAAAGGCAATACCACCAATAATACCTAAATCGGCAAACATTTCAATAAAATCATTGTGGCAATGATAAGGAACAAATAAATCATTCGTAAATTCTTTTTCGTAAGGTATAGAAGCTAGTTTCCAATTTCCATAACCAGCACCAACCAATGGGTGTTTGGTTGCATAATCAATGGCGCCTTTCCACAAATGAATACGGCTGCCTTGTTCACTTTGAATGGTAATATCGCCTGCTCTTTTTGTAACAGTACCATAACCCCCTTGATACCCTTCGAAGTGGAAATAGCATAAATCAAAAATATAATACCTAATCCTACATAAGTAGATCTTGTATTCATAATAAATAAAGCAACCACGCCAAAAAACAAAATTCCAATATTGATTATTTTAATCAATGATTTGTTATTGAGAACTAACCACAAGACAAATGGAAATTTGATGAGTAAGCTTGCGGCCATGACATTCTTATTGCCATGATTGCCACTTAAGCTTACAATATTGGCATCTAAATCCATGGTTTCTATATTTCTAGAAAAACCTTTTAAAATATAAAAGGAATCCCATAGCAATAAAAAGGCAATGGCAAATGAAACAATATTGAAAATATATTTCAGGTCTTTATTATAGAACAAAATAGAAACCTGAATGAATATCAAATACGTCGAAATTAATCTTGCAAGTGTAACTATGGTTTCAGTAGGATTAATTGCATAAAAATAGGAACCTATCGCCCACAAAACTAAAAATGAAAATAGGAGGGTGAATTTGTAATTAAAAATAGCCGCTATAGCTTCTTTGTAAATAGTTCTATTTATAAATATATATACTACTTACTTTTATAAGGACAAAGTTAATTAATCAATTAATATTTCCACCTTTTTTGAATTACTCTTATAACTAGGCATTGGGGCGTTATTTTTTTCCAATATCTCCTTAAGTTGGGTAGTTAATTGTTTGGTTTTTGCTGGTTGTTGCATTGATAGGTCAATATGTTCACCAATATCATTTGATAAATTGTATAATTCTTTATGGCCGTTTCTTAAATCATAAATTAATTTCCAACTTCCTTGTCTAATGGCTGATTTGTAATTAATTGCTGGCCCGTCACCCTCAATCCACTTATTTGGGTAATGCCATACTAAAACACGACTCGTATCTGTAATTTTATTATTCTTAATTAGGGGAACAAAACTTTTTCCATCCACATTTTGAATTGTTTTAATAGAAGCAACTCCTGCCATTTCAAGGATAGAGGGGAAAAAATCTTCTGCAATAACATATTGTTTAATGGATGTATTTGCTTTTGCGAATCCAGGCCATTTTACAATCATTGGAACTCGAATACCACCTTCATACAATGAGCCCTTTCCTGCGCGTAAAGGTAAATTTTGAACATGCGCTTCATTTCCTCTTGCGCCAGATAAGCTTAGGCCACCATTGTCGCTCATAAAAATAATGATGGTATTATTTGCAATATTTTTTGCTGAAAGATATTGCATGATATCACCTAAGCTTTTATCCATGGAAGCAACCATACTTGCATATTTTGCATTTGCAGTATCTAAACCTTCATCTAAATAGGATTGATAAAAACGAACATCAGGTTGGATAGGAACATGAACAGCATAATGCGCCATGTTTAAATAAAATGGCATTTTTAATCGAATAGGTTCTTCTATACTTTTTATAGCTTCTAATGTAAGTGCTTCAGTTAAATTAGTATCAGATCCATGATAATTTATTAAGTCAGGTACCGCCTGATAGGTTGATTTCCCAGGGATATTACCATAATTATCTTTCCCATAGTAGCTTTGTGGATGTCCTGCAGCATGTCCTGCTATGTTTACCATAAATCCAACATTCAATGGGTTTGACATCGGAGTGCCTGCTGATCCCCAATGTGCTTTTCCAACATGTATTGTATAATATCCTGCTTGTTTTAATAATTGCGGGTAGGTCGTAATCCTGTTTATATCAACTCCATTTATTTTCCATGGCGCAGGATTCAACTGAGTGTCTTTTGCATCTGTCGTATTATTTTTTACTGGAGATGTCCAATTAGTAACACCATGATTTGTTACATTCATTCCTGTTAAAATACTTGTACGGGTAGGAGTGCAAACTGAATTAGCATAAGCGTTTGTGAATTTAACGCCTTGTTTTGCTAATAATGTAAGATTCGGTGTTTTGAATTGTTTATTTAATAATCCAACACTGTCGCCAAATGGAACTGAGCTATCCATCCATCCCATATCATCAATTAAGAATAAAATAATATTCGGTCTTTTTGTATGCTGTGCATTTAATTGCAACATATTAAAAAGCAGTAGAAAATATAGTATGAATTTTTTTAGCATATTGTTTTTAAATAATTGAAAACATTCAACTATCAATAATTTTTATTTTGTTAATTTCTTGTAATTGTATTTGAGCTGAGTAAAACATTTCTCGGATCTATTTCTAATTTTTCAGGTACCCCCTTTGTATTAAATGATTGACTTACTTGCTTGTTTTTCAAATTCATTTTTAATAATATAGGAGTTTTACTGTCTTTGGTGTAGTAGCCAATCTCAATAGGTAAATCAAAATTAAAATCGGTCAATTGTGTTTGCGTTAAATTTATATTGATTTTGTGATTGATAGGATCGTAACTCCAAATTGCATCAATCTTAGGATTCACTGGCTGGTACAACCATTGTTTAAAGAATATTTTTAAATCCTTGCCTGATGCCTTTTCCATTTCAATCCGAAAGTCATCCGTGGTCGCATTGGCATTGTAAAACTTTTTATAATAAGCTTGAATTCCGTTTTTGAAATTTTGTTCTCCCATTTTATCTCTCAACATATGTAAAAACCAAGCGCCCTTTTGGTAGGTTAAACCTGTGGTGACAGCTTCTTTTTCAGCTGTTCTAGGAGCTACAATACTAAAGTTGGGCATTTTAACAGTCATGTCCATTACTGATTTTTTTGCCTTTATTATCCCTTTGTTGTATTCCTCCTTACCGTATTCATTTTCGATAAATAATAAAGTAAAGAAGGTGGCAAATCCTTCACTTAACCATGCGTCATCCCAGGTGGTTTCTGTAACTGCATTGCCAAACCATTGATGTGCAATCTCATGAATAACTATATTTCTTGTACGTTCATCCCGCTTGCCATTTACTAGATCCTCGCCATAAAAAATGGCAGAAGAAGTTTCCATGCCCCCATTAACACTCGGTGTTTGAATATTGGCTAATTTTTCATAAGCGTATGGGCCTACATAATTACTATAATAGGCTAATACCTTTTTAGTAGGTTCGTCAAAATCAAAAAAGCCTGCTTCTCTATTTTTAGCATACACCCAAGTTTGAATGGATTTGCCATTAAAATCATCCACATATTTAACAGCAAAATCAGCTACACCTAATACAAATAACCAGGAAGAAACTGGAACAAATTGCTTCCAATGCGTAAGCTTTGTATTATTTGCTAAATCGGACTCTTCTAACAATAAGCCATTTGAAACTACTTTATAATGGGCCGGAGCGGTTACAATAAATTCTGAAGTGGCTTTATCATTCGGATGGTCTACAATTGGTAACCAATGTCTGCCACGATTTGGCCAGTTCTCATTAAAAAAACTACGATCTCCAAATTTAGTTGCACCAATTCTTAATCCATCAAAAGGGATGCCATGGTATTTAATAGTAAAAATGATGGTTTCATTGGCAACTGAATTTTTAGGTAAACTTATGATCAATGCATCATTTTCATGTGTGTAATTCACTGTTGTATTAGCAATACTAACACCATCTACCACCATTCCTTTGTCTTTCCTTTCCGTTGATTTATTGATTAAGTCTAAACGAAAATTTTGCATGCCTGCTTGCTTAAAATTAACTGTAACATGGGTAGTTCCAATAATTTCATCATTGCTGTCATTTAAGCGCAATTGAAAACTATAGTGTTTAATGTCTATATTTTTATTAATAGGGTATTGGTCAGCCCAGGCAAATAAGGGTAGGGTATATAAAATGAAATTGAAAAAATATTTAGGTAGCATATTCATTATTGTATTGTTATTTTTTTCAAGTAATTACCTTTTGCATCCACCTGAGGAGGCGTGGCACTATTCACTATAATACCCTCACTTGGAATAATTGTTCTAGTAGTTTTGCCATTGGCCAAAATATCAAAAGGCAAATCCATGAAAAAATTATTGACTTTAATTTGGAATTTGTGAAATCCCACTTCCTTAATGGTAATATCTAAAACTTTGGTTGTCCTTAAATAAAAATCAAAAAATGGTTTTAAATTTTTGTGGGATGCATTACTAAATAATTCTTCAACATCTGTTGTGGTCACAAAATTGTCATAAGTATATTTTGTATCTGTCGCTAACTTTTTTAATGTTGGAAAAAAAAGTTCATCTCCAATGACGTAGCGTAAACTATGCATAAAAAAGGAACCCTTACCATAAATATCTCCTCCGGAATATACTTGCTCCTCGGTTGCTTCATCCACTGCTGGAACAATCGGCATTCTGTTTCTTGAATTTTTACGATGTCCGGCAATGATTTCATCATAGGCAGCCTCGCCACCAATTTCTAACATGGTTAATGCTTCCGCATAGGTTCCAATACCTTCTTGTATCCACATATGCCCCCAGTCCTTATTGGTAACTTTATTTGCCCACCACTCATGTGCAAATTCGTGTAATAAATTTGCGGAGTATTCTTGTCCATTAATAGTTTTATAACTAAACTTATTATCAAAGGTAATCATGGTTTGATGTTCCATTCCTGAATTAGGTACTTCTGCAATGCCCATCTTTTCTTTTGCCCAAGGGTATTCACCAAAATATTTCTCTAATATTTTACTATCTCTTTTTCTTGTTTCAATCACTTTTTTTGCATGCATGGTGTCTACTTCTAATACATAAAATTCAATAGGCACTTTATTTCCTAAAACTGTAGTGTATTCATCTTTAATCACTTTGTATTTTCCAATATTGAATAAAATGCAATAATTACTAATGGTGTAATTGGTTTTCCAATGGTATGTAGATTTGTTCTTTTTTGTAGATACGCCCATTAATAATCCAGGGCCTGCCACCATTAAATTTGAAGGAATGGTAATTTTTAAATCAGCCCCTTCATTAGGTTCATCACTTGGATGATCTTTACATGGGTAATACATTTTTCCACCTTCGCCTTGTATATTAATGGACATCCAATCATTGCCATTTGTATCTTTTGCCCATGTAAATCCACCATCCCAAGGGGGTTTAATAGCAACTGGAGGAATGCCATTGTATTCTACCAATATTTTTTGATTGCCTATTTCAAAACCTGTGGTGTTGGTAATAAATATTTTATCATCGTGTTGATAAAAGGAGGCTGGCTTATTATTCACCTTTACTTTTGTAACTGCGTATAAATGAATTAAGTCGAGTAATAGGGTATCTGTTTTTTTGGACAGGTTTAAACTAACTTCTGTGGAGCCAATGATTGACTTTTTTACCATATCTACTTCTAATGCAATGGTATAGTGCCTGATATCCATAATTGCTTGTTGTGGAATGAGTTTTCCACCAGAAGTAAGGTATAAGATATCCCTGCTATTAATATTGTCATCGTTTTGACTAAATAAAACAGTGCTCTGCAATAAAATAAATAATAGTGTTGCACTTTTTTTTAATGTGGTAAACATGTTATTCCAAGTTTTTGTGTTCTTCATTTTATACTTTTTAATTTATATATTTTCATTTCAGTGATGTTTCCAATATTTAAATATAATTTTTTTAAAGCAATCATATAGCACTTCAGCGAAATATTTATAAAATATTGAATTTTAGCAATTTGGGTATTTTTACCTATCAAATAACCAATTATTTAATCACTTAAGCGCTTTTAATAAACTACCTTCGTGTCACATTTAAGCGCTATGACATTTCAAGATTTAAACCTAAATACCCCTTTATTAAGATCATTAGAAGATGCGGGCTTTTCAACCCCTACGACCATTCAACATCGCGTGTTTCCAATAGTGATGTCTGGGGCGGATGTTTGTGGTATTGCGCAAACTGGAACAGGTAAAACATTCGGCTACTTACTTCCTTGTTTAAGACAATGGAAATATGACAAAAACAAAGATCCCCAAATTTTAATCATCGTTCCAACCCGTGAATTAGTGGTACAAGTAGTAGAGTCGGTTAAAAAATTAACGACTTATATGAGTGTAATTACAGTGGGTGTTTTTGGAGGCGTTAATATAAATACACAACAAATAGAAGTTGAAAAAGGAGTGGATGTATTAGTAGCTACCCCAGGAAGATTGTTTGATTTAATCATGAATGGTGCATTTAAAACTAAAATGATTAAAAAGTTAGTTATTGATGAAATGGATGAGATGTTGAATTTGGGATTTAGAAAACAGATCACCAATATTTTAGAACTATTACCAAAGAAAAGACAAAACTTACTTTTCTCTGCAACAATAACTGAAGATGTTGAAAAATTAATGCATGACTATTTTAATGCACCCATCACTGTGGAGGCGGCTCCTACAGGTACACCTTTAGATAATATTATTCAATCCGCTTATCATGTTCCTAATTTTAATACGAAAGTTAATTTATTAAACTTGTTATTGTCAACGAATGAGGCAATGACTAAAGTATTAATATTTGCAGCCACAAAGGCATTGGCTGATCAACTATTTGAACAACTTGAAATAAAGTTTCCTGAAATAGTAGGGGTGATCCATTCGAATAAAGATCAAAATTATCGTTTCAATACTGTCAAACAATTTAAAGCTGGGGTATTTAAATATATCATTGCGACTGATGTAATGGCAAGGGGTATTGATGTGGCAGAAGTTACCCATGTAATTAATTTTGACACGCCTGATGTACCTGAAAATTATATACATCGTATTGGTCGAACTGGTCGTGCAGATAAAAAAGGTATAGCGATAACATTTATTACAGAAAAAGAAAAGGCTTTACAAAAGGGAATTGAAACCCTAATGAAACAAGACATACCAATGTTGGCATTACCCGAGGAACTTGAAATTTCAACTATTTTAACTGAAGATGAAAAGCCTAAGATTAGAATGAAGATCATACAAACCAAGGTTCCAAAGAAAGAAGAATCTGGCCCTGCGTTTCATGAAAAATCTGCAAAAAATAGCAAAGTCAATAAACGTAAAAATCACAAAGAAGTGATGCAAAAAAAATACGGCAAGCCAAAAACCAGGGGGGCTAAAAAATAAAAGCACCCCAATAGAGGTGCTTTTCGTAAATACAATATTTAAAGTTGGATTAAAATCTTTCTAATTTAGAAAAGAAGAAATTGCCCTCAATTTGTGCGTTTTCATCACTATCACTTCCGTGAACTGCGTTTTCGCCTATAGATGCCGCAAAATTCTTACGAATTGTACCTTCCGCGGCTTGTGCTGGGTTAGTTGCGCCAATTAAGGTTCTAAAATCAGCGACTGCATTTTCTTTTTCAAGAATTGCTGCTACAATTGGGCCACTGCTCATAAAATCAACTAATTCACCATAAAAAGGACGCTCTTTGTGAATCTCATAAAATTGACCAGCTTGTGCTGGCGTCAAATTTGTCCATTTCATTGCCTTAACCTTGAAGCCGGCTTTGATAATTTGATCTAAAATTGCCCCTGTGTACCCTTTTGATGTAGCATCAGGTTTAATCATTGTAAATGTGCTGTTACTCATATATATTTTGTTGAAAGTTTTTAATTGGAGGCGCAAATTTACTGAAAAACATCTGATTTATGTTAAATTTGTCCACTTATGCAAGCAATTGAACAATTTTACCCAATGCTGAATCAACCTTTTAAGGCTGTTATCACTGCACATCAAAAACCAGATGGGGATGCAATGGGTTCTACGCTTGGTTTGTATCACTTTTTGAAACAACTGGGTCATGAGGTTACCGTGATTTCACCGACTAATTGGGCACAGTTTTTAGATTGGATGCCTGGCGTTGATCAAGTGATTGATTTTGAAGCAAATAAGAATGAAGCAAGTCAAATTGTAGCGAATGCTGATTACGTATTTTGTTTGGATTTTAATATCCTACATCGTACAAAGCATTTAGAGCCAATCATCAGAGATTCAAAGGCTTTAAAAATATTAATTGACCATCACCAACAACCTGATACTCTGTCATTTGCATATGGAATTAGTGATGTAAAAATGAGTTCTACCTGTGAGATGGTGTATGATTTTATTGTTCAATCCGGCCATAGTAATTTAATCAATTTAGATATAGCTACTTGTTTGTATACTGGTTTAATGACAGATACTGGATCATTTCGTTTCCCTTCAACAACTGCGTCGGTTCATAAAATTGTTGCCCATTTGAAAGAATTGGGCTTACAACACGCTAAAATTCATGAAAATATCTATGATAATTCAACAGAAGGACGCTTAAAATTCATGGGAAATGCGTTTTTAAACAGGATGACCGTTCTGCCAGAATTTAAAACGGCAATCATGGCCATCCCTAAAACAGATATTTACAAATTTGAGTTAAAAACAGGGGATACCGAAGGTCTTGTAAATTATTTATTATCAATTGAAGGCATTAAATTTGCTGCCATTGTCATTGATAGAGAAGAAGAAAGAAAGTGGAGTTTTAGAAGCAAAGGTAACTTTGATGTTAATATATTTGCAAGAACTCATTTTGAAGGTGGCGGACATGCAAATGCTGCTGGAGGAAGATCTTCAAAATCAGTGGATGAAACATTAAACGATTTTAAAACCATAATAGAAAACTATAAATCACAATTAACACAATTAAATTAAAAATGATAAAATCAACTTTAAAGTTAGTAGCTGCTATTGTATTGTTTGCAAGTTGTAATCAATATGAAAAAGCCCCTTCAGGAATGCTTTACAAAATTACACACGGTAGTGGTAATTCAAAGCCATTGGCACAAGGGCAATATGTAAAATTAAATATTGAGTACAAGTTAAAATCTAAAGACACTGTTTTAAGTAGTACTTATGGAGTAATACCCGTTTATTTCCCAATTGATACTACAAGATTAGGTAAATATACTTTTACTGAAATTATTACAAAATGTAAAAAAGGAGATAAGGTTGAATTCTCTTTAAGCATTGATACTTTAGTGAAAATGGGTGCTGTTCAAGTAAATGAAGTGTTTAAAGCAAAAGATATCATTTTAGGTAAAGCTGAAATTTTAGACGTTTTTGCTGATGTTTCAAAAGTGGATGAAGATTACAAAAAAGAAATGGCTGCTGAAAAAAACAGAGAAATTAATGCCATAAAAGCATACTTAGCAAAAAATAAAATCAATGCAGTTCAATCACCAGATGGCGTATTCGTTGTAGTAAAAGAAGCAGGTGATGTAAATAATAAAGTAGACACTACTAAAATTGCTAGTGTTTATTATAAAGGCTATAACTTTAAAGGAGAGACTTTTGATACAAACATTAATCCTAAAGATTCAGCTTCAAAACCTTTTGACGTTAAAATTGCAACAAATTCTGTGATTCAAGGTTGGGATATTGGATTACAATATTTTGGTAAAGGTGGAAAAGGAAGTTTATACATTCCTGCAATGTTGGCTTATGGCCCTCAGCCTAATGGTCAAATTAAAGCGTATGAAAATTTAGCTTTTGATATTGAAATTGTAGATGTGACTTCTAAATCATTATCTGCACCTCCTTCTCCAGTAGGCGCAAAAAAATAATTTCGTTTCTAAATATAGAAATCAAACTCCTTCCCATTTTGGGAGGGAGTTTTTTATTGTAGGTAGGGTAGTAATTGAATTATTTGTTTTGCTTCTTTTACATCGTGGACTCTTAAAATAGAAGCACCATTCAATAATCCTAAAGTATGTAAAACCGTAGTGCCATTCAAGGCATCTTCTGGCCCAATGCCCAATGTTTTATAAATACTAGACTTTCTAGAAACTCCAAGTAAAATAGGCAGGTTGATAACTTTTAGTTCCTGTAATCTTTTAACGATATCAAAATTTTCTTGCGTTGTTTTCCCAAATCCAAACCCTGGATCAATGACCCAGTTATGAATACCAAAAGAGGCAAGCAAATCTTTTTTCTTTTCCATATCATCAATAATCGCAGCTATAACATCTGTTCTTTCTTCAATTTGATGCATTGTCATCTGGTTCCCCGTAATATGCATAGCAATATAACCTGCATTGTATTTAGAAACCACTTCTAAAATTGTATTGTCAAAACTTCCACCACTTATATCATTAATGATATGTGCACCAGCCATTAGTGCTTTTTCAGCCACAATTGGATTAAAAGTATCTACAGATATTAATTGTGTGGGGTATGTATTTTTAAGTGCTTCTAAATAAGGGATTAAATTAGTGAGTTCTGCGTCCGTGTTAATAATTTCAGCACCAGGTCGGGTACTTTGTGCGCCTATGTCTAAAATATTTGCCCCCTCCGAAATCATCTGGGCCGCTTTTGCCAAAAAGTCCGCCATGGACTTGGCTCTGCTATTTTCATAAAAACTATCCTGGGTCACATTAATAATCCCCATGATTTGAGGACTATTTAATTCCCATTTCCCGTTTTGAGCGACATTTATGAACATAGTTTTATTATAAAGTGGTTATTGATTATCTTGCAACTGTTCAAAG
>RFZW01000054.1 GCA_009920495.1 Chitinophagia bacterium | reverse complement strand
GTTTTGGTAATCATCCCACCAATTCATTGCTTTGATTAATACAAATCCCCCAATTATTGATAAAGCAATTATAAGAACTACTCTATTTGTAGTTTTAGAATTACCATTATTATTTGGTTTAGGGGGTGTAATGTTTGGCAGATTGTTAATTACTGGGGTTGTTGGCGGTGACGGCACTGGTGGAATACCTGATCCCATGTATGTGTGCTTCCCGTCAACACTATATGTTGGTGCATTTTTATATAGTTCTGCAAAAGCCGGATCTTTTAATAATTCTTCTAGCATAATTTATAAATTTTAAGTATTAGAGGTTTGAAAAATATATAGCCAATGTTTCCAAGTGCAACACCAGTGCATCCTTCTTTTATAAAAGTTCCAGTTTTAAGAGACCAATTAATTTTAAAGGGTGATACATAATTAAGATCGATTGGGACTTCAAATCCAAATTCATCTGCAAGATCAATAAAGTGCTCCCTCAGCTTAATAATAGGGTCAGCTGTATTTCGGACTTTTATGTAATTATTTGCTTCGCGTTCTTTCTTATATAACAAAGCATGCTCATTTGAACAAGTCAAGGCGTTTTTGTGACGATTATTTGGTATTGTTTCTTCACAGTAAAGACATTCTCTCATATTATAATTTTTATTTTTTTAATGGTCCGCGTTTTGTACATTTACATTACAAACGATATAATCGTTAAACGTTTGGTTGAACCCAAAGTTATTAAATAATTTGATTACAAATGCAATTATTTTACATATTTTGCAAAAAATACACTTTTTTATAAAATAATATTCTAAGTATATGAATATCAGTGTTTTAGATAAATTTGTTAGTAGGTTTTCTTCGGCCATACATATAAACCAACTTAAACTTTCAGACTTAACTGATAAGAAGGCGGTTAGATTAACAGACAAGGAAATGCTTTTAACGGATGAGGCATCCCCTAATAAATTTGAAACAGAAACAATTAGGTTCTGGCGTATAAAAAAGCTTTTGCCTTTTTTTGAGGAGAAGAAACACGCCAGAATAAGTCTTGCTCAATTAATGTGGTTAAGATTCTTATCAGAATTGAGAAAAGTAAGTCCATCTACTTTAATTATGGAAAAGGCGCATGACTTTTTTATTAAACCTGCCTATGAACAAAGACTAGGGTATAATAATCTTCTTCAAAGAGAAAAGGACTTTAAAAAAATTAGTAATCCAACACAAGAAGAGCAAGAAATTTTAGCTGCCTACCAATCTATAATTAATGACAATCTTTTGATGTATTCACTTGATAGAGATATCAATTATTTTAATATGGGAATATTAGATTATGTGGTTAATGATGAAGATGTATATTTTGTGTACTATTATAATATGGCAATTGATCCAGCAGATGGAGAAGAAAAAGAGTTACCAGAATTTGACATTATCAAAATATCAAAAGATAAAAAAAATGTAGAAAAAGACTTGGTTAAATTCCCTTACACCGAGAGGCCACATGTTTTAATTCCAGCTAGTTTTATTGTACGTGACACTTTTTACGACTGCAACCTTTCTGCAAACGCATTCAATATATTGGCATTAGAAAATAGTGAAAGGGAAGTATTTAAGTTCATAAAAGAACACCAGCTAAGTGAATTGACATTCATTATCCCAGAAGGGACTAACTCAAAGCCATTAACCTTCAAATTTGTAACTAAAAATGAGGGTAACATAAATGCAATCAAAGAAAGTAAGCTCATTATGGGCACTAAAAAATACAATTCTGGTATTGCTAAACTTACTAATGGGAAAATACGAAATTTCAACCCAAATCCTAATTCAGCCGAAAATAAATAATAACAAGTTTACTACGAAAAAGACCCTTCCAATTTGGGAGGGTCTTTTTCGTAGCAGTATCGGGAATAATCGTGATTAATTACGGAATTGTCTTAAAAAATAGGGTAGAGTGTTTAATCTTATAGTATTGAATCAATAAATTAATTACAATTAATAGAGAAATCAGGTCCTGATTTATTAGGAATAATAGTAATTAATTACAATCATATTTGATCACTTTGTAATTGTAATTTTAGGCTTAATTAAGATTTTTTTACATTAATTCTGATTAACGGAGGGATGGGATGGGATGGTTAATTAGTCACCACTAATAAATTTCTTATTCAGAGAAGCCTTGCCTTAAATGTTTTAGTAATTGAACATTGTCATCTATTGTATTATCATAGTATTCAACCATTATTTTAGCCATTTCGCTATTTTGGCTAACCAATGTGTTTGAATCTAGTATGCCAACTATACGACTAAAAAGTAATTCATTCTTTTTTGCTATTTTACTCATTTCACGGCCCATCACCCTTGCAGCAATATGTTTCAATGAGACTTCTTCCTTTTCAAATAAGTCATGATGGTTTTCGAATATCTCGTTGTCATTCATATCAAAGAAGTGATTGAGAATATCACTTATGTCTTTAATGTCATCACGCCTTGACTCTGGTCTGTCATCCCAAGCAATTAATTTTAATAATACAATTCCCGGTAGGGTACAAAATTTAAATTGGTGTTTCCCTTCTAAGTCTAATGTTGGTAATCCGTCATTGTAAATTTCAGTGAACCCTTGTAAACTGATACTTGTTAAACCAAGTCCATTGGAAGTGAACTTTGTATCTCCGTCATCTATTGCAACAAATGGCAATAAGTCCACTTCTAGATTTTCTTTCCAAATTAGCACGTATTCGTTTCCCTTATATGGCTGAAAACCTTCCCTGATTATTAGATATGTTTTTAACGCTTCGTAAACACCATTGTCATTTATTAGTACTGCAAAATCTATATCTCCTGTTGTACGTCTTGGAGCAATATTATTAATACCAGTCATCCAAACGTTTCTTGCAACGGCACCTACTAAATAAAAGTCAATTCCAAATTTCTCCAGGCCACGTTGTAATGCATATAGCATTTCTGTTATCCCGGGCTGTTGGCTTAATTGGTTATAATTTATTTTGTAAGTAGGCATCGTATATTTTTTTTGCAGTTTCTAGACATCTTCTGTCATTGATATTAATTAGGTCGGCATATATAAGTAATGGAGGCACTATTTGTTTGTGATTATCATTATCATTCCAAAATTTATAATATGCTTTTATATTGCCGGTTTCATCTGGTATTAACTTGTAATTTTTTATTAACTCGTTTCTTGTTTCAGTAGTATAAATTGTTAGCTCCTGAGGTTTAAGATAGTTAGTGAGTATGTCAGCCGCTGGCTCTGCTCCCCAATATGTTTTTTCCTGTTGTAAGTTTATTTGTCTCCAATTTACAAAATCGCCCTGATTTAAAAATCGGAATGTACCTATTTTAATGGTTGGCTTTAACTTCTCTTCATATACTTCAACCCATTTATCAAATAGCCCCTTTTTATTTTGAAGTATATTCTCATATTTATTTAGATTAAGTAAAAAACCATCGTGCTTAAGGCCATTGGTTATGTTGGTAATATTTCCAATACCAGTGCCGGTATGTTCGGCAATTTGTCGGTACGGCTTATTTAACCAAGTTTCGTCCATTAAAAATTGAAAAACCACTTTAAGGCCTGTTTTTGTAAAAGCTCTTGTTTCTGTTTTCTTAGTTGGATTTATTATTGCATTTGTATCAATCCATAATGTGATGCCCTTATTTTTAAGATAGATATTGCCGTTAGCTTCTAAGTAAGCAATATTGTTCATCCTTAATTGTTCTTTGATCTTGGGAAATATTCTATTTGCCACTACCATAATAGGGGGATTGGCAATATTATCCTCAATGACCTTTTGTAATTGTTGGTTTCTTAGTTCATCTTTTAGCTCAACATTATATAGGACAACTTCATCAGCTATATTCAGTTTGAGTTTTCCGTGGCAACCATTTCCTTTTGCATTATGCTCCCACTTACCCTGTATTTGGGTATTGGCCCTTAGATTCTCTAAGGCTAAGTATATTGTTTCTTCTGTTTTCATGTTCACGTTATATATTTGTTCACGAATACGTGAACATTTCATATTTGTGAACAAATGTACAATAAAAATTAAAATTCACAAGCCTTTTCCACTAGATAATTGTCTTTTAAAATAATAATAATGTCCATTAAATTACCTCTGTGTGAGGAAAATACCCCCTAAAATTGGTTAAAATCGGTTGATTCAGGTTTTCCCAAAATACAACACGTTACAAATCAACGTCTTCATTTTCTTAAAAAATCTTCATAACCCTGAGGTCCCGGGTTCAAATCCCGGTCTCGCTACATGAAAATCAAGGACTTACGTTAAATCGTGGGTCCTTTGTTGGCAAGAAAAAAAACAAATTTTTTTAAAATCAAATCTCTCTTTGCCCTAAAGTCTATATTTTTTGACGATGGACAATGATAGGAACCTAAAAATTTATATGAAATTAACTCCCATTCGATTTGCTGTTATAAGTTGCTTACTTTTTTTGTGCTTAAATACGCATGTGTCTGGACAAACAACAAAAATAAGTGGGCGGATACTTGATAATAAAGGAACGCCCATGGAGGCGGCAAGCATAAGTTTATATGACAGTGCTGGTATTAAAGTATTCCAAGCCTTATCAGATATCGAAGGAAAATTTATGTTTGAAAAAAATGTAAACCCTAATGCATACTTAATTATTTCCTTTATACAGTTTGGATCTAGGACTATTTTTTTATCGTCGAGTAAAAATATTATTGAATTAGGTGATATCAATTTACAGAATAACCAATACTCATTAACAGAAGTGGTAGTTTTAGGAAAAAAATTACCTATTAATTTAAAGGTGGACAAGCAAGTTTTTAGCGCAGGTCAATTTGCAAATGCAGCCAATGGGAATGGTATTGATCTAATTAAAAACCTGCCGTCTGTTTCAGTCAATGGATTGGGAGAAATTAGCTTGCGTGGTTCCGGTAGTTTTCAAGTGATGATTAATGGCAAGCCATCTTCGGGCGATCCAAGTTATATTTTAGCGCAGCTTTCCGCTGCTTCTATTGAAAATATTGAAGTGATTACTAGTCCAGGAGCCACTTACGATGCGGATGGTAAAAGTGGCATTATAAATGTTGTAACCAAAACAGCTTTGGAGCAAGGTTGGATGGTCCAATCAAGTGTGATGTATGGTGCTAAGCCTTTCAATAATTTTGATAATAAAAGGTATGCACAGCCACAAAGGGGTTCGGTAGATGTAACTGCAGGCTACAGAAAAAATAAATGGGATGTAAACTTGGGTTTTAATTATTTAAGAAATGATATTTCGGGTTATCGAGAAGGGGATGTGAACACCACGGTCAATGGTGTGTTTACTAGCTTCCCTTCAAGTGGGGAAAGGAGTTTTAAAAAATATAATAGTGGCGGTCGTATTGCAATTGGACATGATACAAAATTAGGAAACAGATGGGAAGCGGGTGTTTACATTGGAAATAGATTTCAAAGTAGGGTAGCAGATTTGTTATATAATATTAAGCATCGTGTTATTGCCACTGGCGTGGTTACTAGTTTTGATTATTTTAATGAAAATACACAGGACAAGGAAGCCATTTTTTCGTTAGCAAATATTGGCTACGATCACAAACTTTCGGGGAAAGCTAAAATCAATTTTTCATTGCAATACGAAGGGGCTAATTTAACAGGGCTTACTATTAATAAAAATTTTAACAATATAAGCAAGTCACTTCTTTTCCAAGAAACTAGTAACCCAAGTTCAAATCCGTTGAATGCAATCAGATTTAAAACTGATTACACATTAAAAAACAACAGGGGTACTTTTAATATGGGGTATCAATTTAGAAATGACCAACAAAATGGCAACTTTGAATACGCCTATAAAAATTTGGGAATGAACCAATTTGTGATTGACCCATTATTTTCAAGTAATTTAAAAGTGAATAACAATATACATGCAGGTTATATACAATACAGCGAAAAGCAAAATAAATTATACAAACAATTTGGATTAAGGGCCGAGCACTTAGTTAGAACACTTACATTTTCCAATAATAATAAACAAAATGACTTAATACTTCCTAGCTTATTCCCTAGTTTTATTTTTCGTTATGATGCAAAAGATAAATTGGTTCTTAAAACCAGTTACACGCGACGCGTTAAAAGAACGAATAACTTTGAACTCAACCCTTTACCTGAAAGAGAGCATGCAGAAACGCTCGAACAAGGGGATCCAAACTTACTTCCCGAACTTACAGGGGCATTAGAGATAGGTCTTGAAAAAAGTTGGCAGAAAGGCAATTTGAATTTTACGATATATCGTCAAGACATCAAAAATCCAATTCAACGGGTAAATAAAGTATTTAATGACACCATATTAAATAGGGTATTTACCAATGCCTCTAAGGCATTACAAATTGGAATGGAATTGAATGTAACCAATTCCATTACGCCTAATTGGCAATCCGTGATGAGTGGAAATGTGTATCGTTATAAAATTGATGGAACTATATTTAATGGGGCTGTCAATGTTAGCAACGCTAGTATTATTTATAGCATAAATAGTACGCAAAGTATCAAGATTCAAAAAGGACTTGCGCTACAACTATCTATCAACTATTTATCAAACAGAATTACTGCACAGGGGGAAGATGGTGCTTTTGTAACACCTCATTTATCGCTTAAAAAAACAACGCAAGACCAACGATGGTCCTTTCAAATGCAATGGCTTAATATAGACATGGGATCAAAAATTTCTAACAGACAAAGAATTACGACCAGTGGGTCTAATTTTTATACCACGACAAATTATATATATGAAACCGACCAGATTCAATTTTCATTAAGCTTTAACATGTCAAAACGAAATAGAAAAATAATACTTCCAGCGAGCGATATAGCTGAAAAGGAATTTTAATTTGTTCAGCTCCTTGAGATAAGTAAAAGTCAATATTAATATTATCTACCCAAAGATCATTCTCTTCAATAAATTTGACTATTCTCTTTGTTTCTTCTACTTTGTGCTACTGTTGGTCTTTAACCATTGATCTTATTCCTTGGCTTCCTTTAAGGTAACTGCAAGTTGTTTGGATAAGATAGTAGTACTTAACTTGGCTCGTTCGAGAAAGGATATGTTGTATGTCATCTCTTCTGCAGTATTTAGTTATTAAAAGTTAATCAATTATTACATATCCCTGAGTGAGGAAAACAGCCCCGGAATTCGACTGAAATCGGTCGTTTTCCGTTTTCCCAAAACATAACGCATTACAAATCAACGCTCTAATTTTTTCAAAAAATATTCATAACCCTGAGGTCCCGGGTTCAAATCCCGGTCTCGCTACATGAAAATCAAGGACTTACGTTAAATCGTGGGTCCTTTGTTGTGTGAGGAATACATGCTTTTTATATTGAAACCCTTGCTATCATTAGGTTTTATTGCGTGAGGTTTTTGTTATTTCTTACCGAACACAAGATCCTTTAATGCTGATATTTTAACAGTGGTTAATACCTGTTGCTCTAAATATTTTAATAACTTTGTGTTGTAAAATCATGCAAAAGAAGATAATTATATTGTTTCTATTAGTAATTGGGGTAAATCTATACTCCAACAATCTATATGCATGCAACAAGCCACACAAATCTACAAATACGACGTCTTTTGTAAAGCTGACCAAAACTAAAGCCAAATCCGATTGTTGCAAATCTCATAATAAGAATTCTGGTCACGATTGTAACAAAAAATGTGATCATCACAACTGTGCTTGTACGTCTATTTGTTTAAATAATTATATCTGCAAAAAAGATATTGTTATAGAAACTGTACTTTATTTTACTACACAAAGGCAATATAACATGTTTAAGCCTTCCTTTTACAATGATGTGCACATTTCAATTTGGTATCCTCCTAAAATTGCATAAGCTATATTTCTCTTTAGTCAAGTTGAATAACTTGAAAAATTTACATTTATAAAAAAAAATAAAATGAAATCAATAAAACTATTGATGGCTACTGCCATTATATTATTTGCAACTATTGCAAACGCGCAAACAAACACAGGTATAAACAAGGTTTTGAGTGCATATATCCAATTAAAAGATGCGCTTGTGAAAAGTGATGGTACAAGTTCATCCAATGCCTCAAAAACACTTTTAACTGCAATACAAGAAGTAAACATGAGTGAGCTTAACACCGATACTCATGCTCAATGGATGAAAGTAGTTAATGATTTAAAGGAAGACGCTGAACATATCAGTGAAACAAAAGAAATCACACACCAAAGAGACCACTTTATGAGTTTGTCTAAAAACCTTTACGCTGTACTAAAGGTGTCTAAATCTGAAACACCTGTTTATTATCAATTTTGCCCTATGGCGAATAAAGGTAAAGGTGCTAATTGGTTAAGTTTAGAAAACAAGATTAAGAATCCATATTATGGCAATCAAATGCTAACCTGTGGTAAAGTAGTTGAAACTATACAATAACAAAGTAAAAATGAAATTAAATAAATTATCCATTTACCTTGTTGTAACTGGTATGTTTTGTTCATCTGTTACTCTTTATGCTCAAAAGGTGGTGAGGTATGATTTACATGTAAGAGATACTTTAGTAAATTTTACAGGTAAAATCAAAAGAGCAATTGCTGTTAATGGGCAAATACCAATGCCAACATTGACTTTTACACAAGGTGATACTGCAGAAATTCATGTATATAATGAGTTGAAAGAATCTACTTCTTTACATTGGCATGGACTTATTCTTCCTAATAAAGAAGATGGAGTGCCTTATTTAACTCAAATGCCAATTGAGCCAAATACAACTCATATATATAGGTTCCCCATTGTTCAAAATGGCACCCATTGGTATCATAGTCATTCTGGTTTGCAAGAACAAATTGGGATGTATGGCTCAATGATATTGAATAAAAAAAGTGATGATACTTCTTTTAGAAAGGGGATAGATGATTTGCCAACTATCCCTGTTATCATTAGCGAGTGGACAGATTACAATCCAAACAATGTGCACAGGATGTTACATAATGCTACCGATTGGTTCGCAATTAAAAAAGGGTCAACTCAAAGTTATGCTGAAGCTATAAAAGAAGGTCATTTTACTACTAAAGTTAAAAATGAATTTAAGCGCATGTTGGCAATGGATGTAAGCGATGTTTACTATGACAGATTCTTCTTAAATGGTAACGTAGAAAGTCAATTGTCTCAATTCAAAGCTGGGGATAAGGTAAGATTGAGAATATCTAACGCTGGTGCATCAACCTATTTTTGGTTAAACTATGGTGGAGGTAAAATCCAAGTGGTAGCAAATGATGGTAATGATGTTGAACCTACTGAAGTCGACAGATTAATCATTGCTGTTTCTGAAACGTATGATATTGTTTTGACCATACCTGAAAAGAATAAATCTTTTGCATTTCAAGCTACATCAGAGGATAGAATAAACAGGAGCTTGCTATACATTGGCGAAGGAGAAAAACAAAATATAGCGCCACTTCCAAGGTTAAAATATTTTGAAGGAATGAAGATGATGAACTCAATGATGAAAATGAATGGAGATTTAGATGATATGGGAATGAATATGAGTTTGAATCAAATGGACATGAACGTAGTGATGTATCCAGAAATCACATCACAGGTCCATCAAGTGCTCAGCTAAAATCCAGTGAGAAAGACCAGTACAATAGCAATGCATTATCGGATATCGTGAAATTAAATTATGCAATGTTGAAGTCTCCACACAATACTACTCTTCCTAAAGACGCGCCAACAAAAGAAATAAAGTTTGAATTGTCAGGCAATATGAATAGGTATGTATGGAGTATGGACAATAAAGTCGTGTCTGAATCTGACAAGATTTTAATTAAAAAGGGCGAGAACGTTCGAATGATTATTTATAATGGTTCTATGATGCGACATCCGATGCACTTGCATGGCCATGACTTTAGAGTACTAAATGGACAAGGAGAAAATGCACCATTAAAGAATATCATTGACATCATGCCAATGGAGACGGATACGCTTGAGTTTAATGCTAATATGGAAGGTGACTGGTTTTTCCATTGCCATATATTATATCACATGATGAGCGGAATGGGTAGAGTATTTACATATCAAAATCAAACACCTAATCCTTTAATTCCAAATCCTAAATTAGCCCAAAGAAAGTTGTTTGGAGAAGATAGGAAATTCCATTCTATGGCTGAAAACGACTTCGCAACTAATGGTAATGATGGAATGGTAATGATTCAAAATACAAGATGGAGTATTGGTTCTGAATGGAGATTAGGATATAACAATATGCATGGATATGAATCCGAAACTCATATTGGAAGGTATATAGGTAAAATGCAATGGTTAATGCCGTTCATAGGATTTGATTGGAGATATAGAAAACTTCATAACGGTGAATTCGAGAAAAACCTGTTTGGTCAGGTCAATACCAAAGATGAAAGAAGGCAAATAAGTTTTGGTGTTGCATATGTGTTACCAATGTTGGTTACCTTTCAAACAGAAGTTTACCAAGATGGAAACTTAAGACTTCAGCTTATGCGAGAAGATATTCCATTATCAAAGCGGTTAAGATTAGGCGCACGATATATCTTCAATAAAAATATGGGATTAAGGACACACTATGATAGTGATATGGGATATGGTATAGGTTTATATTTAAATTATTAAAAATAAATTTTATGAAAAAATGTTTATTGTTACTGGTTTTGTTGGTTACTTTTTCATTCACTTATGCACAAGATTCAACAAAGAAAAAATTAGTATTTAATCCAAAGAATCCTACTTATGAAGTGGAAGCTACATGTGGCACTTGTATGTACAAAATGGAAGGAATGGGTTGTCATTTAGCCATTAAATTAAATGGGAAAAACTACTTTGTAGATGGAACTAATATTGACGACCATGGAGATGCACACGATGCGGAGGGTTTTTGTAATGCAATAAAGAAAGCAAAGGTGCAAGGAGCCATAGTTAAGGATAGATTTGAAGTCACGTATTTTGAGTTAATCAAGAAGTGATTTTGAGTTATGACCTGCGTGAGGAAAACACTTCCTAAAATAGCTTGAATTCCGTTTTATTAAAATGCAGTTTATTTCAAATCAAGGACTTACGTTAAATCGTAAGTCCTTTTTTATTTCTGCGTGATTTTTTGTCAAATTTCTTTTAAGAGAACAGCTTAGTAAAAAAACCTTTTTTATTTTCTGGAAAACCTAATGCGGTAAGTTCTTCTAGAATATTAGAATTCTTCAAATCTTGCCCAACAATAGTAACTTTTCCAGTTTCTTTTACCACAGTCACCTCGTTTATATTAGTATGCTTCTCCATCGCTGTTTTAATTGATTTCACACAGCCATCACATTTGATATTTTTTAAACTTAATATAATTGTATTCATGATTATTTCTCTTTTTTAATAGGATACAAATTTATTACTTAAGCAATGAAATCACTAATACGCTAAAAACCAGTTATTTTTTGAAATACCCTCTGCGTGAGGAAAACAGCCTCTGAAATCGGTCCAAATCGGTTGATTTCGTTTTTGTGAAAGCATAACTCACTACAAATCAACGCTTTCATTTTCTTAAAAAATCTTCATAACCCTGAGGTCCCGGGTTCAAATCCCGGTCTCGCTACATGAAAATCAAGGACTTATGTTAAATCGTGGGTCCTTTGTTGTTTCAGCGTGAGGTTTGTGTGAGGTTTTGCGTGAGGTTTTTGTCATTTCTTAATTGATAATGATGGGAACCCTCTAATAATTTATAAATTTTTTTAGTCCACTTTATGCTGACGATTTACAATTCATTTAGTATTAATAAAACACTTAAGGTAACATCCGTTTATCTCTGCTGATAAATAAATTGAACTTTATCATGCTATTAATGAGGTGATAAAGCAGCAATTATTGCTACTGAAGACCCTATACTAATGGCTAACCCTGTTAAGAAGTTAGTAAGTATTTTTTTTCTTTTTATATTTTTTGCTGCTGTCTTATAGCCTTTGGCGTAATATTCATTTTTCATTAAACTCATATCAGGATAATCTAAATTTTCATCCGAAGGTTCTGCTAAAGAAGTTAATGCTGCCGTCGC
>RFZW01000053.1 GCA_009920495.1 Chitinophagia bacterium | reverse complement strand
AGTATTCGAATTATTAGATGTTTTAAAATGTGCCTATTCAAAACAACAAGTGGGAATGTTTGTTTGGGCAAAAATCCCCACTAATTACAAAGATGGTTATGCGTTAAGTGATAAGGTATTGTATGAAGCCAATGTTTTTATCACCCCTGGTGGGATATTTGGTAGTGCAGGTAACGACTATATCAGAGTAAGTTTATGTGGTTCATTGGAAAAATTTAGTGAAGCAATAAAAAAAATAAAAGCATGCGTTTAGCCGTGGTTGGTATTGGTTTAATGGGAGGGTCCATTGCATTGTCTTTGAAAAAGAAAGGCTTTGTTACTCATGTTATTGGCGTGGATCAAAACATGGAACACCAAAAGCAAGCATTGCAATTAGGTATTGTTGATGAAATCATGTCCTTGGAGGACGCGGTTACAGCTTCTGATATCATTGCGCTTGCAACACCAGTGAATGTAGCTGAATTATTATTGCCCACCATTTTGAATTTAGTGAATAAACAAGTTGTTTTTGATTTAGGGTCTACTAAGGAAAGTATTGTAAATGTCGCGAATACACATTCCAATAAAGGAAGATTCGTTCCAACACATCCAATGTGGGGTACTGAATTTAGTGGTCCAACAGCAGCGCAAACAGATGCGTTTATAGATAAGGCAACGGTCATTTGTAATAAAGCACAAGTGGATGCAGATGCCTTACATATCATTGAGCAAATGTATGCGCAGTTAGGTATGCATATATTGTACATGGATGCAATCAAACATGATATTCATGTGGCATACATAAGTCATATATCGCATATTACTTCATTCGCACTAGCTAATACAGTGTTGGAGAAGGAAAAAGAATCGGATGCAATTTTTGAGTTAGCAAGTGGTGGTTTTGAAAGTACCGTTCGTTTGGCAAAGTCCAATGCGGAAATGTGGGTTCCCATCTTTATGCAAAACAAAGAAAATGTGTTAGATGTGTTAAATGAGCATATTAGTCAACTTCGAAAGTTCAAAGCCAGTTTGGAAAAAGAAAATCCAGACTATTTGTTGGAGTTGATTCAAAATGCGAATAAAATAAAAAGGATTTTAAAATAATTACAAAAAAAGTAAAACACCATCAGTGATTTTACAAAAAATATTAAAAATGAAGAAGAAAGAAGATTTAAATATAACAAATGAATTAATTGAGGCCGTTAAATCTCAAAAAACCTTTTCGGAGATTGGGATTAATGAGCAATTAGTGAAGGCGGTGACAGAATTGGGATACACACATGCCACTGAAATTCAGGAGCGTTCGATTCCTGTGTTGATAAGTGGTACTAAGGATTTTATTGGATTGGCACAAACAGGTACTGGTAAAACAGCTGCATTTGGCTTACCCTTATTACAATTAATTAAAACTGCAGATAAGTTTCCGCAAGCATTAGTAGTTTGTCCAACAAGGGAATTGTGTATGCAAATTGTAAACGAAATGAATTTGTTTAAAAAGCACATTCCAGGTTTGCAAGTTTTAGCAGTGTATGGTGGTACCTCGATAGGCATGCAAATTAAAGATTTAAAAAGAGGCGTACAAGTGGTGGTCGCAACGCCAGGTCGTTTAATTGATTTGATTGAAAGAAAAGCAATTAGTTTAGAAAAGATAGAATATGTTGTATTGGATGAGGCAGATGAAATGTTAAATATGGGATTCCAAGATGACATTGAATTTATTTTAAAGAATACGCCTAACAGAGAAAGTATTTGGTTGTTCAGTGCAACCATGCCAACTGAAATTAGAAAAGTAAGTAAGCGTTACATGAAGGAGCCCGTGGAAGTAACCATTGGAAAAGTGAATGCAACAAACAAGAGTATTGATCACCAATATTATTTAACATCAGCGCAACACCGCTATGAGACTTTAAAAAGAATCATTGATTTTAATCCAGGCATTTATGGGATAATTTTTACGCGTACTAAAGCGGATGCACAGGAAGTAGCACAGCGTTTAACACGCGAAGGTTATGATATTGATGCCATTCATGGTGATTTAACACAACAACAACGTGATCGTGTAATGGGTCAGTTTAGAGATAAAAGTTTACAATTATTGATTGCAACAGATGTGGCTGCCCGTGGTATTGATGTAAAAGGGATTACGCACGTAATTAATTTTGAATTACCGGATGATGTGGAAGTGTATACCCACAGAAGTGGCCGTACTGGTCGTGCAGGTAGTCAAGGAATTTGTATCTCGATTGTACATGCACGTGAATCTTATCGTTTGCGTCAAATTGAAAATATCAACAAGTGTACTTTCCATAAATTGGATATTCCAAGTGGTAAGGATGTATGTCGTAAACAATTTTTCCATGTGATGGATAAGTTAATGTCAACCGACGTGAGCCATGGTGATTATGAAACTTATGTTCCCATGTTGGCAGAAAAATTTGCTGACATGACTAAAGAGGAAATTTTAAAACGCGTTGCGGCATTGGAATTTAATCGTTTCTTAAGTTATTATGAAAATGCGCAAGATTTAAATATCCGTACTGCCGACAAGGGGCGTCGTGAACCAATGCAACAACAGGATCGCAATCGTGATAGAGGTCGTCAAGAATTTGGTGGTGCTGATCGTGGACGCACAAGAAGCAATGATCGTGGTATGGAGCGCAGTTCATCAGATCGCGGAAGTCGTGGTGCTGAAAGAGGCGCAAGCGGGTATACGCGTTTGTTTGTAAATCTGGGTACCAAAGATGGTTTTTATAAAGCCAGCTTTTTACAATTCATTTTAGACATGAGTGATTTAAGAAAAGAAGCTTTAGGGAAAATTGATATGCGCGATATGAATAGCTGGGTTGAAATTGAATCAGGTGCTGCAAAACAAATGATCAATGCAGTAGATGGTAAAAATTACAAAGGTCGTCGTATTAGAATGAACGATGCAGACAGTGGTGGTCCAAAAGGATTCAGCAAAAAAGAAGGCCAATAGGAAGCGCTATCGAAAAAAATGTAAAGTATAAAAAATAAATATTCAAATATTAAAATTGGAAAAAATGGGAGACTTAACTGAACAACAACAAAAAGTAAGCATTTTATTAAAAAAATCACCCTTGATTATATCAGGTCCTTGCAGTGCAGAGACGGAGGAGCAAGTGATGCAAACTGCTATACGATTGGCAGCCACTGGTAAAGTGGATATTATGCGTGCAGGAATTTGGAAACCAAGAACGCGTCCAGGAAGTTTTGAAGGTATTGGCACCAAAGGTTTGCCTTGGATGCAACAAGCCAAAAAAGAAACTGGATTACCCGTAGCTGTTGAAGTTGCTACTGCAAAACAAGTGGAAGATGCCTTGCATTTTGATGTTGATGTTTTGTGGGTGGGTGCTCGAACTACTGTGAATCCGTTTAGTGTGCAAGAAATTGCAGATGCATTGAAAGGGGTAAAAGTTCCAGTTTTAATTAAAAATCCAATCAATCCTGATTTAGAATTATGGATAGGAGGGATGGAGCGTATTGCAAAAGCAGGAATCGAGGATTTAGGTTTAATTCATCGTGGATTTAGCTCTTATGGTAATACGGAATTCAGAAATGCACCCATGTGGCATTTGGCTATTGAAATGAAGCGTCGTTACCCAAGCATTCCAATGATCAATGATCCTTCGCATATTTGTGGACGTCGTGATATTTTACAAGAAGTAGCGCAACAAGCGATGGACTTAGATTTTGATGGTTTAATTATTGAATCTCATATTGATCCAGACAATGCTTGGAGTGATGCCAAACAACAAATCACACCAGAAGTGTTGAAAGTGATGTTGGAGTCGATACGTTGGAGAAAAGAAGATGTGGCATCTGCTGAATATCATGCTGCGCTTGAAAAATTACGTCAACAAATAAACCAATTGGATGATGAGTTGTTACAAGTTTTAGCAACCCGCATGAAGGTGGCTGAAAAAATTGGCGAATATAAAAAGAACAATGACATTACTATATTGCAAACCAATCGTTGGAATGAAATTTTAGAGCGTGCGGTAGGCAAAGGGAATAAAATTGGTTTAAGCGAAGATTTTATTACCAAGTATATGGATGCAGTTCATATGGAAAGTATTCAGCACCAAAATAAAGTAATGAATAAATAGGTTTAAATAGCAAAAGTTAATTTTGCTTTTGAAAACTTATTAAAAATCAAATACAATGAAAAGCTGGAAAGTTAAATTAGCTACAAGTACAGTGTCATTTATATTAGATGGCAGATTTCAAGCTATTGATAAGTTGGTCAACAAGGCAAATGCATTTTACATCACGGATGAAAATGTGTATGCCTTGCATCAAAATAAATTCAAGGGCAAAAAAACCATAGTCTTTCCAGCCGGGGAGGAACACAAACAACAAGCCACTGTTGACTTTATTATTGAAGCCCTACTTAACTTAGGCGCAACGCGCGAAGCAGTGCTCATAGGTGTGGGCGGAGGCGTAGTCACTGATATGGTAGGCTATGCGGCAAGTATATATATGCGTGGGGTAAGTTTTGGTTTTGTACCAACGACTATTTTGGCCATGGTGGATGCAAGTATTGGCGGAAAAAATGGGATTGATGTAGGCGTATATAAAAACATGGTCGGACTCATCAAGCAACCTACTTTTTTATTATACGATTTTGATTTTTTGAAAACATTACCGAATCATCAATGGGAAAATGGGTTTGCAGAAATTATTAAACATGCTGCAATTAAGGATGCAAAAATGATGAAGCAGTTATCCATACATAATTTGTCTTATTATCAAAAAAATAAAAAAGAATTAATAGCCCTGATTGAAAAAAATGTTAAAATTAAAATGACAGTGGTGCTAAAGGACGAGTTTGAAAAAGGCGACCGTAAGTTGCTCAATTTTGGACACACTATTGGACACGCCATTGAAAATGAATATGCTTTATTACATGGGCACGCTATAAGTATCGGCATGGTATATGCGGCAAAAATATCTCAGGTTTTACTTGGCTTTACTGATACAGGTATTTTAATTGAAACCTTAAAAAAGTATGGTTTACCCATCAGTATGCGTTTTGACATTCCCCATGCGATGGACATCATGCAAAAGGATAAGAAAAAGGCAAGCAAAGGGATGCACTATGTGTTATTGAATAAAATAGGGAATGCGGTATATGAAACGGTACCCATGAAATCATTAGAAAAATTAATAAAGTTGTATTCATAAGATGCGTGTAATAGTATATCCATCACAATTAATAGGGGCGCAAATTGCACCAGCAAGTAAAAGTAGTATGCAAAGAGCCTGTGCAGCAGCATTATTGCATAAGGGCAAAACAATTATTACAAATCCTGGTCATTCTAATGATGATTTGGCCGCAATAGATGTAATTCAAAAATTGGGGGCTGATGTTGCAATAAATAATGCAACGATCACTGTGACTTCCAATGGCGTGCATCCAGTGGGTCCCGCCATGAATTGTGGTGAAAGTGGTTTAGGTATTCGGATGTTTACCCCTATCGCAGCATTAAGTAACCAAACCATCAGTATTGAAGGAAAGGGAAGTTTAGTGAAAAGACCAATGCATTTTTTTGATGAAATATTTCCTTCCTTAGGGGTTGCAATCAAATCGCAAAAAGGTTTTTTGCCGATTGAAATAAAAGGACCTTTGCAACCTGTAAGTATAACAGTAGATGGCTCTTTGAGTTCGCAGTTTTTGACTGGCTTATTAATGGCCTATGCTGCAACTGAAGTGTATGATACCGAAATCAAGGTGTTGGATTTAAAAAGCAAACCTTATATCGATTTAACCCTAGGGGTATTAAATGCGTTTGGTTGGAATGTAAAACATACCAACTACGAAAGTTTTAAATTTTATAGTCATACACCATTAAAACCATTGATCGAATATGCCGTAGAAGGTGATTGGAGTGGCGCAGCTTTTTTATTAGTGGCTGGTGCAATTGCAGGCCCACTTAAAGTGAAAGGCTTGCAATTAGATTCAACACAGGCAGATAAAAAAATCATTAGTGCATTAATTAGTGCGAATGCAAGTATTACCATTGAATCGGATGGAATTATTTTAGGACCAAATAAAAATATTGAAAATGGGATGCAGGAAAAATTAAATGCATTTCAGTTTGATGCAACAGATTGTCCTGATTTATTTCCGCCCTTGGTCGCATTAGCATCTTATTGTGATGGGGTGAGTGAAATAAAAGGCGTAAGTCGTTTAGCGCATAAAGAAAGTGATCGCGGACTTACTTTGCAAGCTGAGTTTGCAAAATTGGGGGTAACTATTATCTTATCGGAGGATGTAATGCAAATACATGGCGGAGCTGAAATTAAATCAGCTGTTGTATTTTCGCAACATGATCATCGCATTGCTATGGCATGTGCCGTAGCTGCCTTAGGAGCGAATGGGCCCATTGAAATTACTGAAGCGGAGGCCATCAATAAATCCTATACTGATTTCTTTATGGATTTACAGCAATTAGGCGCAAAAGTGGATATTGAATAAATTTCTTACCTTGTAATATTGAACTTTGTAACATGAACAAATTTGGAACCTTATTTAGTGTACAGATATTTGGAGAATCACATGGGGCATGTGTAGGTTTGACTATTGATGGGTGCCCTGCCGGCTTACCATTAATTGCGGCAGATTTTACAGAAGATATGGAGCGTCGCAAAGGGGGTAAACAAAAAGGAACAACACCAAGACAGGAAGATGATATCCCTATTTTTAAAACAGGAATTTTTAATGACCTAACTACTGGTGCGCCACTCATGATGTTGTTTGAAAATAACAATACAAGAAGTGGTGATTACGAAAAACAAAGAGCAGTTCCAAGGCCAGGTCATGCTGACTTTACAGCACACCATAAGTTTGGGGGTTTTGAAGATTACAGAGGCGGTGGCCATTTTAGTGGTCGACTCACTGCCGCTTTAGTGGGCGCAGGGGTGGTCGCAAAAAAACTATTGAAAGGGGTTGATGTAAAAGCGACCTTAAAAAGTATTGGAGGAGAAACTGATATAGAAAAGGGATTACAAAGAGCGATTGATAATAAAGATAGTGTAGGTGGCATTGTGGAATGTGTGGTTACAGGATTGCCTATTGGATTAGGGGAACACTTTTTTAATTCAGTAGAATCATTAATTAGTCATGCAGTGTTTGCCATACCTGCCATCAGGGGGATTGAATTTGGTACTGGCTTTGCTGCTGCCAATATGTTTGGAATTGAACACAATGATGCAATTATTGATGCATCCGGAAAAACTAAAACAAATCATGCAGGCGGGGTAGTAGGGGGTTATACTAATGGGAATGATTTAGTTTTTCGCATTGCCGTTAAACCTACCTCTTCAACTCCCAAAGAACAAAACACACTAAATTGGGAAACCAATGAGCAAGAAAATTTTTCTGTAAAAGGAAGACACGATTTATGCATAGCACTTAGGGTACCGGTTGTCTTGGAAGCAGTTACTGCTATTGTTCTTGCAGATTTAATGATGATAGATCAAAAAATTCCAAGAATCATTAAAAATTAAAACTATGGAAAGCGAATTTATATATCATGTGACTACACAGAAGGAGTGGGATCAAGCTTTGTTGAATAATGAATATTTGCCATTACATTATGCGCAGGATGGATTTATACATTGCTCCATTGAAAGACAAATCCCTGGAGTATTAGATCGGTTTTATAAAGGCCAATCAGGATTAGTAAAACTTAAAATTGAGAAAGCGAAAGTACAAAGACCCGTTTTATTTGAACTTGCGCATGATATGAATGAATTATTCCCGCATATTTACGGTTCTCTTAATATTGATTCAGTAGTGGAAGTGATTTCATTGTAAAAACAAATGCAGTTAATTAATTTTATAAGAGTCGGGGTTGTTTGCATCTTTTTGATGTTGCAATTTCCGAAGATGGCCCTTGCGCAAAAAATTTATCCCAATACCTTAACGAACGCCAACTATTTGGATAGTGTAAATTTAAAACGCTATAAAAAATGGATTGACACTTCTCGTATTCATATTGAATTAAATCGGATTACAGGAATTGCGAGTTTTTATAGCAAAAGTTTGAATGGAACTTTGACTTCTACGGGTGAAACATTTAGTAATAGAAAGTTGACTGCAGCATGTAATTTATTCAAGTTAAATACAATTGTAAGGGTAACTAATTTAAGGAGTGGATCCTATGTGTTGGTAAGGGTAAATGACCGAATGCATCCCAAAATGCTACAAAAAGGCAGAATTATAGATTTAAGTCAAGCAGCCTCTAAAAAATTGATTACCAATGCAAAAGGAATCGTAAAAGTGACCATAGAGGCCATTGGTTATTCAAAAAACACGCCAAAATCCTAGGAAATCCCTACGCTATAAAATATTTCAATATTTGATCATTTAGAACTAAATTTGTGTAAATATTAACTATTTAATACTATGAAAAAAATACTATTTTCTCTAATCGTTTTGGCTTTTGCTGGTAACATTTCAGCACAAACTAATGCGAATGTGAAAAAACCATCTCTTGCCTTAAAAGTTTCAGCCTTTGATTTTACAACTGCTAGAGCAATTCAAGTGAACACGCTAGGCGCAGTTTTAAGTAATAAGTCTTGGGAAAAATTGAGCAATTCAACAAAAAGTATTGGCGTTCAATATTTTAAAGGAATCACACCTAAAATGGATTTCATGGTGAATTTGGACTTGGCTTCATTGTCCTATCCTTATTATGCTTCATCAGGAATCAAAACTACTTGGGGTAGTGCTACCGGTGCAACTTCAAAAGGATTTTATGCAGCTGCTGATGCGGGCCTTAATTTTAAAATTTTAACTGATGACCATAAAGTAGTTCCTTATTTATCTGCTGGTATTGGCGTTAGTAAATTTGCATCTAACTATATGGCTTATGCGCCAGTAGGAGCGGGTATCCAAATTAAAGCGAGTCACGGTTCTTTTATAAATATATTGAGCACATTCAGAGCTGAAATGTCTTCTTTAACTAAAACCCATTTCAATCATGGTGTTAGTTACTCAATGCCATTGAAGTTAAAGGAGAAAAAACCAGTGGTTTTACCTCCGCCTCCGCCACCAGCTGATACTGATAATGATGGTGTAATTGATGCAAATGATAAATGTCCAACAGTGGCAGGTTTGGCTAAATATGCAGGATGTCCAATTCCAGATACAGATAAAGATGGTGTTAATGATGAGCAAGACAAATGTCCAACTGTTGCAGGTTTGGCTAAATATGGCGGATGTCCAATTCCTGATACAGACAAGGATGGCATCAATGATGAGCAAGACAAATGTCCAACTGTTGCAGGTTTAAGTCGTTATAATGGATGTCCAATTCCTGATACAGATAAAGATGGCATCAATGACGAAGTGGATGCTTGTCCAACTGAAGCTGGAATTAGCGCGAATCATGGATGTCCTGATGTGCAACCAATTTTAACACAAGCAGCTTCAAATTTGAAATTTGCAACTGGTAAATCCTATTTATCTGTTAAGCAATTAGCTAATTTAGATGCTGTTGTTGCAGTACTTGCAAAATATACAAATGTGAGTGTTGCTGTTGGCGGTCATACAGATAATACAGGTGCTGAAAGATTAAACTCTAAATTATCTATCAACAGAGCATCTGTGGTAGCTAAATATTTAATTAAGAAAGGGGTAGATGCAAAGCGTATCACTTCAAGTGGTTTTGGATATGCAAATCCAGCTGCTGATAATAAAACAAAAGAAGGCAGAGCTCAAAATAGAAGAGCTGAATTAACTGCTGTATATAACTAATTGAAATAAGAAAACTTTTCAATAAAAAAAGAGTCCTGATTTATCGGGACTCTTTTTTTTATAACCATATTCGATTTGGATCATTGAAATTTAATTCGGATCTATGTCAATTACAATCTGGACTGATTTATAGCGAGGGTGTACTTGTATCAATCTGATAAAATGAAGCAATTGTTGTTTTGCTATTTTAAGCTGTTGTGGTTGCTTTGAAATTTTGATGGACACTTCCCAAATATATTTATTGCGCACCCTATTAATGTTGGGCTGTGCAGGGCCTAAAACTGTTTTCTGTATTTCGGGTCCCAAGGATTGGAAAAAATGTAAAGCCGCTTCTTCTGCAATATTGTTATCCGGATGCTTAAAAAGGATGCTCATTAATCGACTAAATGGCGGATAAGCATAGTGTTTTCTATTTTGAATTTCAAATTCATAAAAGGCAAAATAGTCATGGGCCTTTACATATTGCACAATAGGGTGTTGCGTTTGGCTTACTTGTATAATTACCTTTCCATGGTCGTTTTTTCGTCCAGCCCTACCGCTTACTTGCTCCATCATCTGGAATGCGCGTTCATTGACACGATAATGATTAAAGTTGAGTAAGCTATCTGCGTCTACGATACCCACCAAATCTACATTTTCAAAATCAAGTCCCTTTACGACCATTTGCGTACCTACTAAAATGTCAATTTGTTTTTGTTCAAATTGTTGAATTAAATGATCATGCTCATTTTTCCCTTTTACATTATCGTAGTCCATTCTTGCAACATGAATACCCGGTAAGGAAAGAGTTAATTTTTCTTCAATTTGTTCTGTTCCAAAACTTTTTTGTTTGAAGCCGTTTTTCCCACAAGCTTCACAAGTATTTACAATGGGATATCCCGTACCACAATAGTGGCAGGAAAGCATATTTTTTGCTTTGTGATACGTAAGGGTAACATCACAGTGTTTGCAATGGGGTATCCAACCACATGTTTCACAAATAAAATAAGGTGCATATCCTCTTCGGTTCTGAAATAAAATAACTTGCTTTTTATTTTCAATCGTTTTTTTAATTTCGGCTAATAGCACTGGGGTTAAAATTGCACTATTGGCTGGTTGCTTCTTGGTGTCAACTAATTCAATTTTTGGTAAACTTGCCTGACTGAATCTTTCATTCAAGTAGGTGTAACCAAACTTTTTATTTTTTGCATTATAAAATGTCTCTACGGAAGGTGTGGCTGATCCTAATACCACTTTTGCGTTTAATTGGTTGGCATAATAAATGGCAGTATCCCTTGCTTGGTATCTAGGTGCCGGTTCCTGTTGTTTATAAGAAGGATCATGTTCCTCATCAATAACAATTAGTGACAAATTTTTATAAGGCAAAAACAAGGCTGATCTTGCACCCAACACAATTTTAATTTCACCCGACTTTACCTTATTCCATATTTCAACGCGTTCATTGGGATTAAATTTTGAATGATATATGGCGACACTGCCTCCAAAGTATTGTTTTAACCTACGAATCATTTGCGCAGTAAGGGCAATTTCCGGGAGCATATATAATGCTTGCTTACCTTGTTTGATTACGTCATTAATGAGCAATACATAAATTTGGGTTTTACCACTTCCTGTAATGCCATGTAATAAACTTACATGCTGGGTTTCGAGTTGTGTTTGAATATCTTGTAATGCATTCGCTTGAGATGGAGTAAGTGCATGAAAATGAATATCCCCTTTGCTATGATCTACTGCCAATCGGTCTACTTTTCTTTTTTCTGCCACTAAAACCCCCTTTTCAATCAATGCCTTTAATTGTGCATGTGATGCATTGGCTTTTGTTAAAATTGCTTTTTGTGAAACTTCACCTTCTGTTTTCTGGAAGTGCAAAAATGATAATAATAAATCTAATTGCTTTGGCGCTCTAGACCAACTATTCAATAATTTTTCTAATGCTATTTCCTCGCGATAATCAGGATGAAGTGTAATGTATATTTCTGACTTAATAGTGAATTTATCGCGCATGTTTTCTTGTACGATGCAAATACCTTTTTGAATTAGCTTATTTACAACTGGGTACACCGACTTTTTATTCAATAGTTTTTGGATCTCAATTAAGCTTAACTCTTTTTTTATTTCAAGTGCTTCACTGATAATATATTCAGAATCGCTTAAGTTTTTTATATCAATACTTGCATCTTCTTGTAAAATGAAAATACTTTCGCTTGAAATTTTCAAGTGACTTGGAATCGCTGCTTGCATTACTTCGCCTTCGGAACACATGTAATATTCCGCCATCCATTCCCATAGCTTTAATTGGTGTTCGTAAACGATGGGTTCCTCGTCTAATATATCAATAATGGGTTTTGGATTAAAGC
>RFZW01000052.1 GCA_009920495.1 Chitinophagia bacterium | reverse complement strand
TAACTTTGCACCCAATATCTGCAAGGGTATTCCAGTTTTTTAAATAAAGATGAAAATATGATTTTACCTATTGTTGCTTATGGAGCAGCCATACTTCGAAAAGTGAGTGAGCCAATTGATGCGGACTATCCTAATTTGACCAAAGTCATTGCAGATATGTGGGAAACCATGTATGAAAGTAATGGGGTAGGATTGGCTGCGCCACAGGTGAATAAAAACATTCGTTTATTTGTCATGGATAGCGCACAGATATTTGAAAGCAAAGAACCTGAGGATGAAGCTTATGTGGATGCGCCAGGATTTAAAAAAGTATTCATTAATGCACAGATCGTTTCAACGGGTGGGGTAGAATGGATATATAATGAAGGTTGTTTAAGCATCCCAAAAATCAGAGAAGATGTATTAAGACCAGCGGAGGTGACTTTAAGTTATATGGATGAAAATTTTGTTGTACATACAGAAACCTTTAATGGGATATCCGCAAGAGTCATATTACACGAGTATGATCATATTCAAGGAAAATTATTCATTGATTATTTAAAGCCCTTGCGCAGAAAAATTTTACAAGGCAAATTGAATGATATTTCCAAAGGCAAGGTTAGGGTGGATTACAAAATGACGCAAATCAAATAGTATTAAAAACTAGTTGATAATAATATTATTACATGTTTAAAAACAGTCTACTTTTTGTTTCTTTAGTTTTTGCATTTAACATGAAATTATTTGCGCAGGATACTGTGTTTAATGCGGATGGACAAAAATTTACTTTAACGGAAGCCATTGTTCGCAATCATTTTGATTACAAGGATATTTTAAATCGTATTAAGCAGGACACAAGTTTTTACAAAGCATTTAAAACTTTGCGCACCATTGGCTATAGCTCTTATAATCATATTGAGATGATGGATGAGCACAATAAGATGCAGGCTTCCTTAAATAGTAAAACAAGACAAAATAAAATAGCAGGCTGTCGTACCATGGATATATTAGAGGAAAAGGTAACGGGCAATTTACGCAATAACAAAGGGGAGTATAATTACACCACACCCGCTTTATACGCGAGCTTGTTTTTTACCAAAGGAAGTATTTGTGGGGAAACCAATATTGTTTCAGGTAAAAACAGAAAAATAACAGGATCTGGTATTGATAAAGCAAAGGAGCAATTAAAAATGTTGTTTTTTAATCCAGGAAAAAAAATAGCAGGCATCCCATTAATTGGAAATAAGTTGGACTTATATGATGAATCCGCCCATGAATTATATGATTACAAATTGGATTATGTGGATTACCATGGGCAGTTGGTATATGTATTTGATGTACAGCCGAAAGGGGATTTGGGATTTTTTGCAAAGGACAGGGTTGTCGTGGATCAAATGACTACCTGGTTTAATCCAAAAACATTGGAAGTACTTGGGCGCAACTATTCCTTAAGCTACAAAGCAGGGGTATATGATTTTAATGTGCAAATGGAAGTAGAGATGACATATTTTAACGGAATACTGGTTCCAAAAATATTAAGGTATAAAGGAAACTGGGATGTGATATTCAAGAAAAGAGAACGTGGCCTTTTTACGGCTACTTTGTTTGACTATAAATTAGCGCAATAGTTCATCGCAAAAATTAGGAGATATTTTACACTGCTAAAAAACTCTGCTCAATATATTTCACTACTTCAATCAAGCTACCCGTTTCATTAAATACGCGTAATTGCCTGTCGGCGCCAGTGCCTGTTTCAAAAATTTGATGCACTTTTTCAATATGCTTGCGGCAGCCTAGTTCGTCCACCACGCCATCCACAAATTCAAGTAATTCATTAATTAAATCCTTGGTGGGTATTTCTTTTTCTTTTCCAAAGTCAATTAATTTTCCATCAATGCCATATCGGCTTGCACGCCATTTGTTTTCATTGATGAGTGCGCGTTGGTAATTAATGAAATTTATATTTTGACGACGAAGGGAATAAATTTTTGCACAAATTGCTTGAAACAATGCAGTAATCGTAATGGTTTCTTGCACGGTCATAGGTACGTCGCAAATTCTAAATTCAATGGTATTGAAAACTGGATGTACCCGTAAATCCCACCATATTTTTTTTGCATCATCAATACAATTGGTTTTTATGAGCAGCTGAACAAAACTATCGTACGCTTCGATGCTTTCAAAAGTATCCGGGATGCCTGTTCGCGGAAATTTATCAAACACTTTTGATCGGTAGGATTTATATCCGGTATTGCGGGTTTCCCAAAAAGGGGAGTTGGTACTTAAAGCATAAATATGTGGCAAAAAATAACGTGCTGTATTGGCAATATGGATGGCCATACGGCGATTTTCCATTCCAACATGTACATGTAGTCCAAAAATTAAATTACTCCTTGCAGCCTGCTGCAATTCGTTTAAAAGTTCCTGGTACCTAGTTTGATCCGACACCAATTGTTTTTCCCACAAACTAAAAGGGTGGGTGCCTGAAGCACCAATGCTATAGCCTAAGTCCCCTGCAATTTTATGAACCCCATTGCGTAGTTCTAAAATTTCTGAAAAAGCATCATCTACATTTTTACATATTCCAGTGCCAACTTCCACCACCGCCTGGTGCATTTCAGCTTTAATCTTGTCCTTGAAAAGTTTCTGGCCTTCGTTGACAATAGTTTGTTGGTGGCTTTTTAATTCCTTCGTCGAGGGGTCTAATACCATGTATTCTTCCTCTACGCCAACGGTAAACTGTTGTAAACTTGTTGTAACCATATTGCATTGAAATTAAGCAAATATTGGGGTAAAAAAAAATCCCCGACTTGATGAATCAAGACGGGGATTTTTTTATGTTAAAATCTGACTAGGGTAAACCCTAATTAGATTTAGAATTTAAATCTTAAACCCAATTGGCTAACCCAACGTGCACTGTAACTAGGTGCAGTGCTTGAACTAATACCCCAAGGCGTATTGTTGGTAATAGGGTTAAAGCTATATGTAGGTGTAACACTGTTTGTTGCAGATGCATATCTAACTAAACCAAATTGATCATTACTTAAGAAGTAGGTACGACCCCAAACTCTGTTCAACATGTTTGTGAAGTTGAAGATGTCATAAGTTAATTGGAATTGGTATTTTTTACCGCTTACTTTAACAAAGAAATCTTGCATTACTTTTAAGTCAACTACATTTTGGAATGGTAATCTTCCACCATTTCTTTCAGCATATTGACCTCTGTGTTTGCTTAAGTAACTATCTTGGCTAATATAAGCTTCGAAAGCAGCTTTTTGTGCGTCACCGCTTAAGCTATAACCTGTTTGAGTAATGAAAGTCATTGCAGTTAATTGATCCTTTGTAGGGATAAATAACAAGTCATTAGTTTCAGTAGCACCTTGGTCTCTAACTGGACCATTGCTATAAACATAGCTGAATGCACTTCCTGATTGACCATTATACACTACACTTAAAGTGGTAGCCATATTTCCTTTCAAATAAGTAAATTTCTTAGAAGCAAACATGCTAACTCTGTGTCCTAAATCAAAATCAGATCTTGATCTGTTCACATAGTTACGACCATTTACAGTCTCCATGTATCTCCATTGGCTATTGTTTTGACTTGAAGTAGGCTCATTCGTTACGAATGCAGTTCCATAAGTATAGAATGCGTTGAATGAGAATCCATCAGCCCAAGCTTTATCCACTGATGCAGTAAAGTTTGCAGCAAACCCTTTTTTACTATTGTAAGGTTGGTTTTTCATAACATATACACCAGTATAAGGTTTTCCTGCTGCGAATCCACCATAAGCAGGTAATACGATTTGAGATCCAGCATTATATATGAAACGATTATCTGGGCCTACTAAATTACCTACTGGAGGTAAAATATCTACTCTTTGATAATAAATCTCATTGATGTTTTTGCTCACAGTTCCTTCAAAAGTAACTGACCAGTTATTATCAAATTTCTTATCCACGGCTAATGAAGCACGTAATAATTTAGGTAAGCGGAAATCCTTAGCGATTAAATCAACCTGACCTTTTGCAAAAGCAGTGTTAATTCCTAAATCAGCAGCAGTGTATTGTTGCGTAGGATTAGGTCTGAATTTTATTGTTGCTAAAGCAGCAGCGTATGCAGTTGATGAAAGAGAAACACCACCTACACTTCCTCCTGTGTTATTATATACTCCACCTGGCCATACCAATGGAACACGTCCAGTGAATAAGCCGATACCACCACGAATAGTGATTCTATCTGCAGGCATTTTATAAGTAAAGCCTAAACGAGGGGAGATAGAAAGTTTTGGATCACTAACTTGACCACTTCTTGCACCAGCTAAATCATAGTTGTAAAGTTGGAAAGTAGGGATCGCGTTATTGTTGAAATAATCATCTTGGAATGGTGTAGATAAAAACTTAGTGTAATCACCTCTGATACCATAGTTGATGGTTAAATTATCTGTTACTTTCACTTCGTCATTGATGAATGCACTTCCACGACCAGTGTAAAAACTTGCAGCCGCTTTGGTGTTATCACCATAAGTGTTATCTAATAAAGAGAAAGATCTTGAGTAGAATAAAGGTGCTTTATCATTTAAGAAATCAGACAAAGCGTTATAAGTATAAGTACCAAAGTTATCACGAATAAACACGTTGTATGATTTGCTCAACTCATAATCAATACCTAAAGTAAGGCTGTGTTTGTTAACGTTAAATTTGATATAGTCTAAGAAGTTTTTATTGTTTTGTTTCAATAAGTTAGCAGCTGAAAAGTTTTCAGAACCAAAAATAATTTGGTTTGAACTACTTCCATCATAAATAATTACACGAGGGAAAGCAGCGCCAATTTGACTTCTGTCATCAGTTACATCAGTAACGGTCAATAACATTTTATTGGTAATGCCGTTTTTGAAAGTGCTTCTTAACTCCGCAGAAAGTGAATTTGTTTTATTAGGATACAAAACACCATTGTTATAAAAGTTAACTCTTGTTGAACTTGATGCAGTGGTATTATAATCTTTTGCTTCTGAATGGCGATAAGAAACGCTTAAGCGGTGGTTTGCATTGATATTCCAATCCAATTTAGTCGCTAATCTTTTTGAACTAATTGTTTCAGGGTTATCAGCATAACCTCCCATATCATAACCATACTTCGCTTTTACAGTAGTCACTAAATCGTCAATCACTGCTTTAGTGCTAGGGCCTTTGTAGCCTGCAATATCAAATGGTTGTGGACGGTTACTTTCAATACTTTCGTAGTTAACGAAAAAGAATAATTTATTTTTTACTATTGCACCACCAACGCTCGCACCTTTGGTGATTGCGCTGAAAGGATTCAACTTTGTTGCCAAAGCTTTATCACCATTTGGTGTTTTACCAGTTAAGTTTTGGTTTTGAGTGAAATTATAAACAGTTCCACTTAAATTGTTAGTTCCACCTTTAGTTGTAGCGTTGATACCACCACCTGTAAAGTTACCAATAGAAGCGTCAAATGGAGAAACCATCACTTGAATTTGATCAACCGCATCCATTGAAATAGGACCTACTGCAGTTTGACCTCCGTTCGTTCCACTTGCACTCAAACCGAATTGGTCATTGTTTACAGCTCCATCAATATAGAAAGAGTTAAAACGGTTATTTTGACCAGCGATTGAAATACCAGTTAATCCACCAGTACCACCTACTAATTTTACAGAAGGCGTAAAGCGTAAATAATCTTGTATGTTACGACCAACGGTTGGTAAGTTTTCAATTTTATCACGACCTATTGTTGTTTGTGTTCCACCTCTTACTGATAAATCAGAAGAATTACGTGTTGCTTTAACTGTAACGTCAGCTAATTTTGCAGCTTTGTTGTATAATACTACATCAACACGAGCGGCATCACCTAAGTTGATATAAATGTCATCTCTTTTTTCAGTTTGATAATTCACATAAGAAACTGAAATTGTGTAAGGTCCACCAGGTTGCATGTTGCTAATATCAAAAGCACCTGATTTTCTTGATTGTACTTTGTATACAGTTCCTGTTGGTACATGTGTTACACTTACAGTTGCGCCTACAAGGACTTCGCCATTGTCTGCTTTTACAATTCCAGTTAAGCTACCAGTGGTGTTTTGCGCAAAAGTCAAAACAGGCAACATTAACATAGCGACTAGAAAATGTAGTAATTTTTTACTTGACATATAATTGTTTGTTTAAGTGATGCAAAGAAACAAAATAATTTGATTACTTAATTTATGTTTTTGTTAACAAATTATTAGATTCTTCAAAATAAATGCCGTATATATTATTAAATAATATAATGTATGTTAAAAATCAGCCTAAAATCTTCAATTATTAGCGATGGTAGGAGTTTTCTGTTTCATTTTCTCTTTCCTTATCATACGCCTTAATAATTGCTTTTACTAATTTATGCCTTACCACGTCCTCTTCATCCAATTGAATATGTGCTATACCATCAATGTTTTGTAAAATGCGGGATGCTTTTTCTAAACCACTTTTTTGATTGCGCGGTAAATCTACTTGGGTAGGATCACCAGTGATAATTGCTTTTGCATTGGAACCGATACGCGTTAAAAACATTTTGATTTGTAAATCATTGGCATTTTGTGATTCATCTAAAATGATAAATGCATTATCCAAAGTTCTTCCACGCATGTAGGCAAGTGGTGCAATTTCAATAGTTCGTGTGGTCATGTAGTAACCTAATTTATCTGCGGGGATCATGTCATCTAAAGCATCGTACAATGGGCGTAAATAGGGATCAATTTTTTCTTTTAAATCACCGGGTAAAAATCCCAAACTTTCTCCGGCTTCAACTGCGGGTCTTGTTAAAATAATTTTTTTAACCAATTTGTTTTTTAATGCACGCACTGCAAGCGCAACGGCAGTGTAGGTTTTACCTGTACCTGCGGGTCCAATGGCAAATACGATATCATTTTTGTCAGCAGCTTGCACCATCTTTTTTTGATTCGCTGTGCGCGCACGTACTGTTTTTCCATTGGGTCCAAATACCAATACTTCATTGGGATTTTGCTCTACAAAATTGTCAATAATTTCGGCATCATCTCCACCTAAAATTTGTTCAAAATAATTTTCGCTTAAATGACCATTGCGTTCCATGTATTGAATGATAAGTTCAATTTTTTCTTTGGCCAAATCAATTTGTTCAGGTGCACCACTTAGTTTTATTTGGGTGCCTCTTGATAAAATTTTTAATAATGGAAATTTCTTTTTTAAAATGTCAAACTTGTTGTTGTTCACGCCGAAAAACTCAATAGGGTTAACGGTTTCTAGGTTGATGATTGATTCACTCAATGGGATTAGTTTTAAAGGGTTAGTAGTATAAAATAATCTGCCTGACACAATTTAGAAAAAGGACATATAAAAAACAATAAATAAATACGCACAAATGTGCATTACTAAAATGATAATATTCTGTTCATTTTAGTATATTAAAAGGGAAGCGTCCCTAAATAAATAAATGAGTAAAAGCGTTTAATTAAAACCAAGAAAGCAGTTCATTAGTACAACAGAAAGGGAGCCGTTGGAAATGCGAATTAACAATTGCGCAATTGGGAAATGGTTTTGATTGGATCCGCTGCTTTAAAAACAGTGGTGCCCGCAACCAAAACATCAGCACCTGCAGTCACTAAAGCGGAAGCATTACTTTCACTAACACCACCATCTATTTCAATCAATGTATTTGCGCCAGCTTTTTGTATGATTGATTTTAATGCGATCACTTTTTCATAAGTGCCTTCAATAAATTTTTGTCCACCGAAACCAGGGAATACACTCATCACACATACAAGGTCAATTTCGGAAATAAATTCTTTTAAAACTTGAATGTCTGTGTCTGGATTGATGGCAACGCCCGCTTTCATACCATGGGCTTTTATTTGCGCAAGGGTGTCTAATAAATTAGGGCAGGCTTCATAATGCACAGTTAAAATATCTGCCCCTGCTTTTTTAAATGCTGCAATGTATTTTTCAGGATGCACAATCATTAAATGCACATCGCACACTTTGGTTGTTGCTTTTCTTATTTGTTCAATGATCGGTAATCCAAAACTAATGTTAGGAACAAAGCTACCATCCATCACATCCAAATGATACCATTCCGCTTCACTCTTATTTAACATCTCACAGGTATTGCCTAATTGTAAAAAGTCGGCAGCTAATAAGGAGGGTGCAATAATGGTCATTGTTTAAATTTGAAACAAAGGTCCTGATTTTTTTACACTCTGTCATTTTTTTGTCATTTTTTTTATAAAATCAAATTCACTGACCAAAGTCAGTTGTTTTAAAAAACTTGCAATTACTTTTGTGTTCAATTATATATGTATATGAATAAACCAATTCTCTTTGTAGCAGCATTAATAAGTTGTATGACTGCCTATAGTCAAAATGATTCTATTTTATTTGCGGGCGAACCCCATTTTAAAAATGTGATTCAGTTAACCAATGGGGGAGACAATGCGGAAGCGTATTGGAGTTTTGATAATAAGCGAATCACTTTTCAACGATCCAATCCAAAGGAAGGAATTAACTGTGATCAAATATTCATGGGCGTAGTTCCTAATAACAACACAACCCCTTTTACTTATAAATCAATTAGTGGGGGTATGGGTCGAACTACTTGTAGCTATTTTACAAAAGATGGGGCACATATTATTTATGCATCTACAAAAGGAGGAGGTACTAATTGTCCGCCACCGGTGGATCGTGCGAAGTATGGCAACAAATACATTTGGCCTTTATATAATACCTATGATATTTTCATGGCTGATACCAATGGGATAGTAGTGAAACAATTAACCAATGCAAAAGGATATGATGCGGAAGCAACTTTATCCTATGACGGTAAGCGCATGATTTATTGTAGTGATAAAGACGGCGACTTGGATTTATATGTCATGAACTTAGCAACTGGGAAAGAAAAGAAAGTGACCCATACCTTAGGCTATGATGGCGGCGCATGGTTTAGCCCAGACGGAACAAAAATTGTTTGGCGCGCGAGTCGCCCTTCCACACCAGCGGAAGTGGCAGAATACAAATCCTTATTAGCCGAAGGGTTAGTAGCACCTACTAAAATGGAAGTGTTTATTGCAGATGCAGATGGATCCAACGCGAAACAAATCACCAATTTAGGGCAAGCCAATTGGGCGCCTAATTTTACCCCTGATGGTAAGCATATCATTTTTTGTAGTAACCACGAATACAAATACGGTTTTCCTTTTAATATGTATTTAATGGACCTGGAGGGTAATCATATTGAAAAAATTAGCCGTGATAAAGGATTTGATGCCTTCCCGATGTTTAGCCCAGATGGTAAAAGAATTATGTTCTCCTCCAATAGAAATAATGGCGGCACCAGGGATACTAATTTATTTGTAGCGGATTGGGTGGATTAAATAGGTTTATAGATAAAGTTGTATTTTAGCCACTCAAACAAATCAATTACTTATGAATACTGGTTTATTACACTTGCATAATATTTTAAGATGGGTGATTTTGATTACCCTTTTATGGAGTATTTACAAATTATTTGTAAAACAAGATGCCCTTAAAACAAGCAAAATTTTATTCATTGCATCGCATACCACCTTATTAATTGGTTTGTACCAATACTTTGTATGCAGCTTATTGGGTTTTAAGGCGATTCAAACTGCTGGAATGAAAACAGTAATGGGAGATTCAGTAAGTCGTTTTTGGGGGATGGAGCATGCGTTCACGATGATTATTGCCATCATTTTGATCACCATTGGACATATTCGTTATAAAAAGTCGGGAAAATCGGGTTTAACAACCGTTTTATACCTTCTAGCGCTCGTATTCATCCTTTTAATGACACCTTGGCCGTTTAAGGCAGGGGTGGGCCGTCCTTGGTTCCCTGGACTGTAACACGTAAAGTGTTGAATATCAATATATTAAAAAGGAGAAGTTTCGCTTCTCCTTTTATTTTGGCCTTTTTTCAATATTTCGGGGTGAATTTTTCATAATTCCATTCATTTCCATATCTTTGCAACCCCAAAATAAGTATGTCAAAACAACCGCTGATTAAACAAGATGGAGTAATTATTGAAGCTATGAGCAATGCCATGTTCAGAGTGAAGTTAGAAAATGGACATGAAATTTTGGCAACGATCTCTGGTAAAATGCGCATGCACTATATCAGAATTTTGCCTGGGGATAAAGTGGGTTTGGAAATGAGTCCTTACGATTTGACAAGAGGAAGAATCAATTTCAGACATAAGTAAGATGGTGTAAAAAGTGAGGTTGAAAGTGTGGATAGGATTGATTTGTATGGGTTTAGATAAAAAAATAGTTGATAATAAATATTAAAAAATAAAAGATGAAAGTTAGAGCATCTATCAAAAAAAGAAGCAGTGATTGCAAGATCGTGAAGCGCAAAGGAAAGTTATATGTAATCAACAAAAAGAATCCTCGTTTTAAACAAAGACAAGGATAATTTTTAGTATTAAAAATCCATTTTAACAAAAACAAAATAAGTTTTAAAATATGGCTCGTATCGCCGGTATCGATTTACCAAAAAACAAAAGAGGAGAAATAGGGTTAACGTACATCTTCGGAATAGGACGTTCAACCGCTCAATACATTTTAGACAAAGCTGCTATCAGTTATGATAAAAAAGTAAACGAGTGGAATGATGATGAGCAAACTGCTATTCGTAATATCATCAACGCTGAATTCAAAGTGGAAGGTGCGTTAAGAAGTGAAGTTTCAATGAGCATTAAGCGTTTATTGGATATCGCATGTTACCGTGGATTGCGTCACAGAAAAGGTTTACCAGTTCGTGGACAAAGAACTAAAACTAACTCACGTACACGTAAGGGTAAGCGTAAGACAGTTGCTGGTAAGAAGAAAGTGGCTAAGAAATAATAATACCTAAAGGAAGTTTGCTGATTCATTAGCTTACTTCCTTTTGTTATAAAAATCCAATAGCAATTAGATCCTGGAAACAGGGGAGATTGTGTTGGTTTCCGCTTCGGCGGAATTTCAATTTAAATAACCGCTCCTTAAAAAGAGCATACCTCAAAAAAAATGGCAAAACCAATCAAAGCACAAAACAGTGCAAAAGCGGCTTCTAAAAAAAGAGTCGTGAAAATTGATGCATCGGGTGAAGTTCGTATCAATGCTACATTCAACAATTTAATCATTTCTTTTACCAACAAAGTAGGCCAAGTAATTAGTTGGAGCAGTGCTGGTAAAATGGGTTTCAGAGGTTCTAAAAAGAATACTCCTTATGCGGCTCAAATGGCTGCAGCTGACGCAGCGAAAGTTGCATTAGATGCGGGTGTGAAAAGAGTAGATGTATTTGTGAAAGGACCAGGATCTGGACGTGAAGGAGCGATTCGTTCTATCTCACAATCTGGTATCGAAGTAACAAGTATCCGCGATGTGACGCCAATGCCTCACAACGGATGTCGCCCTCCAAAACAAAGAAGAGTTTAATTATTTATATTTTATAAAAAGGGTATATCATTCATTTTAGATTTTTACTGATGATGTACCGTCACTAAAAAATCACAAACAAGAATTATGGCACGTTACACAGGACCCAAAACCAAAATTTGTCGCATTTTCGGCGAACCTATTTTAGGAAACGCTAAATGGTTAGGCAAAAACAGCAACCCTCCAGGCCAACACGGCGCACAACGCAAGCGTAAGCAATTAGGAGAGTATGCATTACAGTTAAGAGAAAAGCAAAAAGCAAAATATACCTATGGTGTATTAGAGCGTCAATTCCGCAAAACTTTTGAGGAAGCTTCTCGTATTAAAGGTGTTACAGGTGAAAACTTGATCAAATTATTAGAATCACGTTTGGACAATACCATTTATAGAATGGGATTAACAGCGAGTCGTCCTGAAGCACGTCAGTTGGTATCACACAAGCACATCACTGTTAACGGTGAAGTGACCAATGTACCTTCTTACACATGTCGCCCAGGTGATGTTATTGCTTATCGTCCAAAGAGTGCGCATAACACTTCAATCGTTAGCAAACAACGCGGAAAAAATACAAAATTCAGTTGGGTAGATTGGAATGAAAATACCAATACAGGTACTTTCATCACCATGCCTGAGCGTGAAGCTGTTCCTGAAAATATCAAGGAGCAATTAATCGTCGAATTGTATTCTAAGTAGTAAGCAATAACAAAATTTCTTCCACTAGGAGGAATCAAATAAAAAATAAATTGACATGGCTATATTAAGTTTTCAAAAACCAGATAAAATTGTTTTACAA